>CAYYCI010000841.1:0-1501 GCA_964470215.1 uncultured Planctomycetota bacterium | reverse complement strand
CTAGCCCTCGGCCGCGACCGTCGGTGTTTGTGCGTGTCCCGCCTGGGTTTGGTCATTGGGGTTTGGTGCTTGGTTCTTCGGACTTCCCGGCGGTGCGGAGGTCGTGGATTGCACCACAGCGTGGGCAGCGGACCTGGGGCTTCGGGAAGTTCGGCGGGATTTTGAGCCGCGCGCCGCAGGCGCAGGTCAGGAAGAGGAATCCGCCCAGGCGCCGCACCATGTCGAGGGCCTGGTGGGCGCGTGCGAGGCGTTCCTGCGGCGTTTGCTGGGAGGTGGGCTTCTCGCTTGCGGGACGCACGGGGGCGTGTTCGGAGGCGGCCTTGATGGCCTGGCTGGGGGCGAGCCGCTTGCCCGCGTGGAACTGGCGCCAGGCGCGCTCGTAGTCGGCGAGCGAGGCGCTCTTGCCGATGCTCCGCAGGATGGCGATGCGCTCCTCGGTGGGGGGGTGGGTGCTCAGGAGGCTGGCCGCGCGCTTCTCGAAAGCCTTTATGGGGTGGACGATGTACATGGGCGCGGTGGCGCGGTTTGCGACCTCGAGGACCTCGCGGTCCTGGCTTATCTTCTCGAGGGCGGAGGCCAGACCTTCGGGGTAGCGGGTGAGTTGTGCGGCGGAGGCGTCGGCGAGGTACTCTCGTCGGCGCGAGCAGGCCAGGTAGAGGAGCCTTGCTACGATAGGCGCGAGGATGGCGGCCACGAGGCCGACGAGGACGAGGATGCCGCCCTGGTCGCGGGACGAGCGCCGCCGCCTGCGGCCGGCGCCGTACCACATGCTCCGCACGAAGGCGTCGGCCAGGAGGGCGACCGCGCCGACGAGGATGCCAGCCAGGGTCATGAAGAGGATGTCGCGGTTCTTGATGTGGGACATCTCGTGTGCCATCACGCCCTGGAGTTCGTCGCGGTTGAGTTTCATCAGGAGGCCCTTGGTGATGGCAACGGAGGCGTGTCGGGGGTCGCGGCCGGTGGCGAAGGCGTTCATGGCGGTGTCGTCAATGATATAGACCTTCGGCATGGGCAATCCGGCGGCGATGGCCATTTCCTCGACGACGTTGAAGAGTTGCGGGTGGTCTTTCTTCTCGATGGGGCGTGCGCGGCTCATGGCGAGCATGGCGCGGTCGCCGCTGAAGTAGGCGGTCAGAGTCAGGACGGTCGCCAGGACTGCGGCAATGACCACCCCCGGGGCGCCGTTGCCGAACCACACCTGGCCTATCACGTAGCCGAGCGCCACCAGCACGGTGGTGAGGGTGAGGACGAGGAGCCAGGACTTGATCTTGTTGGCGCGGATGAGTTCGAACATCGCGCTCTACCGCAGGTCAACCTTCGGGACCTCTTTCTCCTCTTCGGGGGCCTCGAAGAACTCCTCCTTGTGGAAATTGCCGATCCCCGCGACGATGTTGGTGGGGATGGTCTCGGTGCGGGTGTTGTAGCGCATGACGGAGTCGTTGTAGTACTGTCGTGCGAAGGCGATCTTGTTCTCGGTCGAGGCGAGTTCTTCCTGGAGTTG
>CAYYCI010000840.1:0-1522 GCA_964470215.1 uncultured Planctomycetota bacterium | reverse complement strand
CTCGGTCACGCGGGAGATGCCGCGCTCGCCGGTCTCCCACCTGACGACTGTGATGCGGGCGACCCCGAGTAGGCCGGCAAGGGCCTTCTGGGTGAGGCCCGCACGCTGGCGAAGACGCTTGAGTTCTTCACCGGTCATTCGCCACCCCCTTCTTCCGACGTCTCCAAGTTACCATGTGCGACTCCCACTGTCAAGGCCTCTCGCGCGACGTGCGAGGGCTGAAATTCGAGCGCCCCAGTTGCGCGACCGACTAGACCCTCTGCACTTCGCACGCTCCCTTCACCCGTGGTAAAGCGACCTCGTCCCGCACCACTGCCCGCACGTTGGGCAGCGGCCCACCCGCGGGCGTGGGTACCCGTGGCAATAACCGGCGATTGGAACCGCCGCCATAGGAGAATGGCGAAGTTGGCGGTCTTTGAACAGAACGCGTCGAATCCGCCATTCACCCAAAGGCACAAAAGACCGCCATTGGCGGTCTTTGGGAATCTATGCATGAATCGCCGATCCGGCCAAAGATACAAAAGACCGCCAAAGTACACATGGCGCGGAATGGCGCCTATGAGGGCAAGGCCCATTGCCAACCTCCGGATGCCCCGAAGCCTTTCCGCTCCGCCACGACCCTCAACTCGGCCTTGGCCCGCTCGATGGTGCGCCACGCGAGGCCAGCAGCTTCGGCCTCCCTGCGCACCTCCTTGACCGCGACGGGGCCGTCGCCCAACATCTCCCGCAGCCAGCGTTTCGCCTCCATAAGCTCGCTGTCGTGGACCTGATGCTCGCCGGCCAGCAGGGTCTCCGCCGTCAAGCCCTCCACCGGAACCCTGTCCCAAACCAGGAAGGGCACGCCATCGCGGTCCTCGATGCGGCAGCTGAGGACGGGCAAATCCGACCGCCCGACGTTCGACTTCATCAGCGCCAGGCACAGCCGCCCGGTCGCGTGGGGATGGCGCTGAAGCAGCCACACCAGGCGAGCCGCGGCGCCCAGCGCGACAGAGCCGCCGATGCGGTGTAGCGCCACGTCAGTTGCCAGTTTTCGAAGGTGGAGGACGCACAAGACCGCGCAGTCATGTCGCTGCGCGAGGCCAGCCAGCGGGCCGAGAACGAGCGAGCGGATCTCGCTGTCGCGGTTCGTGTCGACCCCCGGCAGGAAACACGTCAAGGGATCGACCACCACGAGGTCAACACCGCCGCGCCGCCCAATGGTGTCCTCGATTGCCGGCAGGTCCTGCGTCAGGTCGGGGAGCCGCTCTTGGCCCTTGTCCCCGACGCTCACTGCCTGCACGAAGTCGACCATCGCCGGGTCACCCCCGGCGGCCTCGACCCTCGGCCGGAGCATGTCGGCCGGGTCGTCCTCACCGGCCAGCAGCAGCACGCGCCCCGGCTCGGCCCCCTCTGCCCCATCGGGCCAGCGCGACCCGCGGGTGATGCGGGCGGCGAGGTCGCAAACGAGCAAGGACTTCCCCACACCGCCGTGGCCGCAGAGAAGCGCGAGTTTCCCGCGAGCGAGCCAGTTGGGCCAGAGCCA
>CAYYCI010000839.1:0-1524 GCA_964470215.1 uncultured Planctomycetota bacterium | reverse complement strand
CAGGGGAAAAACATGGATAATCCACCAAGGCGCTGCGTTTGCACCTCGCTCTCCTCGCGGTCGTCAGACGCCATCGCCAGGCTCCAACCCCGTGAGTGGCTCGACGGCGGCGCGCTCGCGCAACCCCCCCAAGCCAATCCCGCTCAACCCCAAGCACGCCACCCCGGTGAGGGTTATGGGGAGGTAGATTCCGGCGTGGAGGAGCAGCGAGTAGGCCACAGCGTCCGACTCGCTGAGGCCGAACACCCCCAGGGCCAGCACACACGCGGCCTGCACCGTCCCCACGTAGCCCGGGGCCGAGGGAACCATCGTCAGGATGTTCACCACCACCATCACGAAGAGCACTCCGTGGGGCGGTATCCCCAGTTGCGGCATCGCCAGGGCCACGCCGAAGTAGATGCACGCCTCGAACACCCACCGCCCCACACACGCCGCGAAAGCGGCCAGGGCGCTCCAGGGGTGGCCGGTGAGGTCCAGGCCGACCACGAAGCATCTGAGCCAGGACTTGAGTTTCTCGCCCAGGGCCGGGGAGAGCCGGCACGCCGTCCCCTCCAGCAGCCGCATCCCCCACTCGACCTTCAACGCCACCAGGGCCAAGGCCAGCGCCAGCCCCACGAACACCGCTGCCACGAACCACCCCGCGACCTTCACCTGGCGCGGGAACGGGAAGAAGAGGGAGACCGCCGCCAGGATCAGCAGGAGGGTGAGGCCGTCGAGGATGCGCTCGACCACTATGGTGGCCAACGCGCTGCTCTTGCTCACACCCTCGCGCTTGCCCACGACGTAGGCGCGCACCAACTCCCCGAGCCGGGCGGGGAAGATGTTGTTGGCCATGTAGCCTATCGCCACCGGGGGGAAGAGCCGCAAGGCCGAGACCCGCGCCACGGGCCTGAGCAGGAACTTCCAGTCGAGCGCCCTGACCAGGAAGCCGCCCAGGCCGAGGAGCGCGCCCAGGAGCAGGAAGCCCCAGCGCGTCTGGCCCAGCGCGCGACCCATCTCCGCCCAGTCCACGCGCGTGAACACCGCCACCAGCAACGCCGCACTGATCCCAACCCCAACCAGCGCCATCGCGTGGCGGCGGAGCGGCGTGTCTTCACGCACTCGGCTGCCTCCTCCGTTCGGCGATTGGCTGATTCTTGATACAGTAGAGTCGTGTCGTGAAAAGTGGCCCCTCGATTTCGGTTGCCAGGTGGTACTCGCTGCGAAGGAGGTCGCGCAGCGCGTCGAAGCCCTTGAGTGCCCGCACGTCCGTGATCATCACGAAGCGGCATCGCGACATGCGCAAGCGCTCGACGATCCTCTCGAAGATGTCCTCGCCGAAGAAACGCCTGGCAGCGGCGCGATTCCGAAAGGGAGCGTCATAGATGTAGCGTACAGGAGAACGGAGACCTGCCAGGGCATATACTTGTTGCCTGGTCCCCCAGACATAAAGTTGGTCTCCTTCCCTGGCCCACGACCGAATGCGAGCGGCCAGCCGAGCCATTATCGCATTCTCCGAGGCGGGGTCTGTCAGTCGCTGATGGT
>CAYYCI010000838.1:0-1535 GCA_964470215.1 uncultured Planctomycetota bacterium | reverse complement strand
TATCCGCTTCCGATCCTTATGGAGATGGCCAAGGACTTGCCAGCGTCGGCAAACGTCCGATGCCACGAGAAAGCCCCACACCGCCACACAAAGGGCGGAGAACTCGTCCTGACCGTCACCAAGGAGAACCTCCAGACCATCTACCGATTCATCGTCCAGCTCTACCGCAGGGAGTGTGGCTACTAGGGCAGAACCCTTGAACGCGTTGGTGGTTGCCACGGCAGGGAAAACAAGCTGGGACGAGGAGGGCCGTCTGCTCGGCAGTCGCAGCATCCCCCTCTCCCCCCTCGGACGCGCCCAGATGGAACAACTCGCCAGGCAACTCGAGCAACTCCCATTCCGCATCATCTACACCGGCCACAGCCGCTACTGCCTCGAGAGCGCTCGCATCGTCGCCCAGACCTGCGGCGCCACTGTCCGCTGCCTGCACGAACTGTGCGAGGTGAATCAAGGGCTCTGGGAGGGGCTGTTGCTCCGCGAGATCGAGCGGACGTATCCGAAGTCCTATCGCGCCTGGCTCCGCGAGCCTTGTAGTGTCCGACCACCGGCCGGCGAGAGCATCGTCCAGGCGTACGAGCGCGTCCGGGCCGTCTTGGGCAGCCTTTCGCGGCGCCACCGCGGCCAGGTCGTGGCGATCGTCGCGCCCAAGCTCCTCCGCGCGCTCATCCGCTGTTGCCTCCGGGGCCTCGGACCCGAAGCGGTCTGGGATCTCTACGACGAGGAAACCGACTGGGAAGTCATCCAGATGCCAGGCACAGAGATCGGAAAGGCCTGAATGTGGCTATCTCACCACGACGACGCAGCATACCCGACGGCCTGTGGATGCGTTGCGACTCCTGCGCCCAGATGGTTTACAAACGCGAGGTCGAACAAGCGCTATGGACCTGCCCCCGCTGCGACTTCCATTTCACTCTCACAGCCCCCCAGCGCATCGAGGCGACGCTCGACGAAGGCTCCTTCGAGGAATTCGACGGCGACCTCGTCCCCACCGACCCGCTCGGGTTCGTGGACCGCATCCCTTATCCCGAACGCCTCAAGGACTATCAACAGCGCACCGGCTTGAACGACGCCGTGGTCTGTGGGCGGGGGCTCATCGAGGGAAGGCCCATTTACGTCGCAGTCATGGACTCCCGCTTCATCATGGCCTCGATGGGCTCGGTCGTGGGAGAGAAGATAACCAGGTCGTTCGAGCGTGCGCGCGAGCTCAAACTCCCCCTGATCATCTTCTGCGCCTCGGGCGGGGCCAGGATGCAGGAGGGATGTCTTTCGCTCATGCAGATGATCAAGACCAGCGCCGCCGCCCGTCGCTACCGCGACAGCGGCGGCTTCTACATTGCGGTTCTGACCAATCCCACCTATGCTGGCGTGATGGCCAGTTTCGCCTCGCTGGGCGACATCATCGTGGCGGAGCCGAAGGCCATGATCGGCTTCACGGGAGCTCGCGTCATCGCGCAGACACTCAACACCGAGCTCCCCGAAGGCTTCCAGACCGCCGAGTTCATGCTCCAACACGGCTTCCTCGACCGCATCATCCA
>CAYYCI010000837.1:0-1538 GCA_964470215.1 uncultured Planctomycetota bacterium | reverse complement strand
TGTTGGCCGTCGAAGCGGGCGACCGAAACCTTTCCGTAGAGACCGAGGGAGCGGATGTGGCGGCGGGCTGCGGCGACCTTCGAGGCATCGGCCTCGAGGCCCTGGACGAGATAGCGGTCGTTGGCCCGGAGCGCCGCGGTCAGTCTTCCGTCGCCACAGTTCAGATGGACCACCAGGCCGCCTTTCACCCCGGTGGCCTCGAGGATCTCTTTGGCCCGCGCGGCCGGCGGTTGGTCGGCGGCCCGGGACGGCCACGCGGCCAGCGCACAAAGGACCAGAAACGCGACGGCGATCTTCATGGCTCTCCCGACAGGCATTCGTTCGCTCCTTCGGCAGTTGCCGCTTCTGTCCCTGGGCGAAAACAGTCTAGCAATGCCTCTCTGCCCTGTCCAACGCCTCAATAGCGGCGCTTGACTCCCCGCTCGCTCCTCGCGTATACTGGCGTTGTGGCAGTGAACCTCACCGCTGGAAGGAGGCCTGCAATGAGGCGAATTGTGTGTGTGGCGTTGGTCTTTGCGATTGCCGGATGTTGGATGGCCGCGCTGGCTGGCGAGGAGCCGGCGATCGAGCCAAAGGAGCGGATCGACCTCTTCAACGGCAAAGACCTCAGCAACTGGAAACTCATCGTCGGCGGCAAGGCCGACCCGACCAAGACCTTCTACGTCGAGAACGGCATGGTGAAGTGCGCCGGCCGCCCAGCCGGCTACATGCGGACCACCAAGCGCTACAAGAACTACAAGTTCGTCATGGAGTGGCGATTCACGAAGCCGGGGAACAGCGGGGTCCTCGTCCACATGAGCCTGCCCGACCGCGTGTGGCCGAAGAGCATCGAGTGCCAGGGCATGTACCACAACCAGGGCGATTTCTTCGTCATCGGCGGCACCGACTTCAAGGAACACAAGGGCCAGAGGGGCCGCCGCGTGGCCAAGAAAGGCCCCCACAACGAAAAGCCCCTCGGGGAGTGGAACACCTACGAGATAGTCTGCGACGGCGACACCGTCCGCCCCTACGTCAACGGCAAACTCATGAACGAGGCCACCGAGTGCACCGTCACCGAGGGCCACATCTGCATCCAGAGCGAGGGCGCCGTCTGGGAAGCCCGCAAAATCTACCTCGAACCGCTGAAGAAGTAGCCTCCACGAGCAAGGACACAGCGACGCCCAAGCTCCGGCGAACCATCGAGGCCGTCGTCCGGCCGGGACAGCAGTCGGGGCACGTGGCCTAGCGCGCCGAAGTCTCGGTTGTCACGCAGGGGGAACGTGGATGCCGGGGCGGTGGGCCGTGGCTAGGCCGACAAGTCCCCCTGCGTCGCCAATAGTGGCGAGTTGCCCAACTAGCCGGAATACGACCTCGAGTTCCCCGTGACTGCCGACTATTCCCTCCGGGCTCCCTACACCGCCGCCGACAGCCGGCCCGTGGATATGCGCCGGTGAGGAGCGACACAGGCTGGAAAGCCTGAGAGTATGAAGGAAACCCGCGCGTAGCCTTGAAAGGGACCGGGGCTGTGGGCTTTGGCACGCTTTTGTGCACCGTGGGTT
>CAYYCI010000836.1:0-1544 GCA_964470215.1 uncultured Planctomycetota bacterium | reverse complement strand
CGCGGGCGACGGCCTTCTTGGTCTTCCGATCGATCCACTCAGTGTAGCGCCAGCGGTCGGTGCGCATGGTGTAGCCCATGAGCCTGCCGCGGGGATACTGGCTGAAGGCGGCGGACTTCCACGGGCGGTCGGGATTCTCGAGCAGCGGGACGAAGCTGGTGCCTTCGAGGTGCGAGGGGATCGGCAGGCCAGCCAGCTCGCACAGCGTCGGATACATGTCCACGAATTCCACCAGCGCCTTGGTCTTCCGCCCCTTGTTCTTCTGCCACGGGACGCTGATGATCAGCGGTGCGTTGGTATCGAGTTCGAAGTTGGTGTGTTTGCACCAGGAGTTGTATTCACACAGTTTCCAGCCGTGGTCGCCCCAGAGGATGACGATGGTGTTGTCGCGCAGGCCGAGCCGGTTGAGTTCGGCGAGGAGTTTCCCGATCTGGGCGTCGGTGTAACTGACGCAGGCGTAGTAGCCGTGGATGAGTTTGCGGGCGAGGTCGTCGGAGACGGGGCCCGTCTTCGGGATTCCGACGTATTGGCGCAATTCGCCCCAGTTGGTCAGGGCGAATGGCGGGGCGTCCTTGGGCGGTTTGCGGTATGCGGGCAGGCGAATCTTCGAGCGGTCGTAGAGGTCCCAGTATTTCTTCGGCGCGTTGAAGGGCAGGTGGGGCTTGAAGAAGCCCACGGCCAGGAAGAACGGCTTTCCGGCCGTTTTCAGTCGGCGGAGTTCCTCGAGGGCCTTGTTGGCCAGCGCCCCGTCGGGGTAACCGTCGTCCGGCACGTCGGCCGCATCGAAAGGCGGCCCGATCCCCTTCTTGGGCGGGTTCGTGGCATCGCGGCGACGCATCGCCTCGATGGCCTCTGGCGAGCGATAGCCGCGCCCGACCCACGGCCCGCTCGGCCGCCACGCCGGCTTGCTCCAGCCGCGACCATTGTCGTCCTGGACGTGGTGATAGATTTTCCCCAGCGAGACGGTCTCGTAGCCGTGTCTCCTGAAGTGTTCGGGCAGGGTGAGGACATCGGGCATGGCTTTTCGGACCGGGGTGCGGAGGCCGTAGATGCGCGTGGTGTCGGGCCGGCAGCCGGTCAGGACGCATGCCCGGGACGGTGCCGAGACGGCCTGCATCACGTAGGCCCGCTCGAAGAGCAGCCCGCGGGCGGCCAGCGCGTCGATGTTCGGCGAGATGATCTCCTTGTGGCCGTAGCAACCGAGTTGGGGCCTCAGGTCGTCCACCGCGATGAAAAGCACATTGGGACGCGAGACCTTCTCGGCGGCCCGTGCGAAGGAAGCGAACGCCGTTACGGCGGCCCCCTTGGCCAATGTCTCCAGAAACTCTCGTCTATCCAAGGCGCGTCCTCCTACCTCGCCGCGATTATAGCAGAGCCGGGCCGTTGGGCAACTCCGCGGGCGCCTCCTGGCTTCGGTTGCCCGGGTCCGCCGCGAGCCAAGGGGCCTGGAGCTGCCAGCGAGAAGCTCGCGTCAGCCGGTCTTCTGGGGGGAGCATGATCAAGTCCTGGTCGAGGCCGTGTCGCAGCACATCGAGCCGCCCGGA
>CAYYCI010000835.1:0-1544 GCA_964470215.1 uncultured Planctomycetota bacterium | reverse complement strand
CATCCCGACGAAGTCACGATCGCCGAGGTCCTCAAGGCCAGGGGATATGCCACGGCCTGTGTGGGCAAGTGGCATCTGGGCGACCAGCCGCCCTTCCTGCCCACCCGCCAGGGCTTCGATCACTACTTCGGCATCCCCTACAGCGACGACATGACCGAGCGGAAGGACCGCGGCTGGCCTCCGCTGCCACTGATGCGAGGCGAGAGGGTCGTCGAGGCACCGCCCGACCGCAACACCCTCACCCGGCGCTACTCCGAGGAGACCATCCGCCTCATCGAGGCCAACCGCCGCAGGCCGTTTTTCATCTACCTGGCCCACGCGATGCCGGGGAGCACGAGGGCGCCATTCGCCAGCGCGGCCTTCAAGGGCAAGTCGGCCAATGGCCCGTGGGGCGACGCGGTCGAGGAACTCGACTGGTCCACAGGCCAGATACTCGCGGCCCTCGGGCGCCTGGGCCTGGACGAGCGGACGCTGGTCGTCTGGACCTCGGACAATGGTGCGCCACGCCGCAACCCGCCCCAGGGCAGCAACGCGCCGCTGCGCGGCTGGGGCTACACCGGCGATGAGGGCGCCATGCGAGTTCCCGCCATCGCCTGGTGGCCGGGGCGGATTCCCGCGGGGGCGGTCTGCGACGAGGTGTGCACGACGATGGACCTCTTGCCCACTTTCGCACGCCTCGCCGGCGCGCCATTGCCACGCCGACCGATTGATGGCAAGGACATCTGGCCCCTGCTCTCCCGCCAACCCGGCGCGCGCTCGCCACACGAGGCGTTCTTCTACTACTGCCGCGAACAACTCCACGCCGTCCGCTCCGGCCGGTGGAAACTCCACTTGCCGCTGAAGAGGAAGATGACCAGTTTCGGATGGGACAATCGCCCCGTCCCCATCCAACTCTACGACCTGGGCTCCGACATTGGCGAGAGGGTGGACCTCGCCGAGGGGCAGCCGGAGGTCGTCGCGCGGCTCATGGCCCTCGCGGAGACTGCGCGGGAGGAACTCGGGGACGTGGGCCGCGCGGGGAAGGGACAGCGCCCGGCGGGCTTCGTCGAAAACCCCACCCCGCGCGTCCTCGCTCCAGGCTGACTGGGTGAAAGCGAGCCTGGACTGCCCCCTCGGGGGCAGTCGTGCCGACGGGGCGGTCGGGACGCGCGCCAGTGCACGTCGCGGCTTACGCATTGTTTGATCGCGTCCTGGGGGCCTGCTATAATCCGCCGCGCGTCTCTGCCGAAAGGGGGGTGTTGGCCGGAGCGAGAAGCGGCGGTGGTGGTTGATGGCACTTAGACCACTAGCGGGGGTGTGGGCGGCACTGGCGGCGCTGGCGGTTCTGGCCGGCGAACCGCCGGCCGAGGTCGGCGAGAGCCAGGTGCTCATCCAGGCCGACCTCTTCGCGCGTGAAGAGCCGAACATCCTCTATGCCATCGGCAACGTCCGCCTGCGGAGGGGCAACGTCGTCATCTCCGCCGACGCCGCGGTCATCTGGGAGACCGACCGCGAGGCCTACCTCGAGGGCAACGTAATCTACCGCACGGGCAAGAGCAGCATCC
>CAYYCI010000834.1:0-1545 GCA_964470215.1 uncultured Planctomycetota bacterium | reverse complement strand
CGGTCCGCGGCCGCGCGGCTCGCCCCCTCGGACCATACCCCACGCGGGCCGCCACCGCGTCCAGTTCCGAGACGCTTTCCGCTGCCTCGACCTCGTGGAGAGCGCGGTCGAGTTCGTCCAGTCGACCCTGGACCTCGACCAGGCGCTTCCGGACCCGCTCTCTCGCGGCCTGGAGCTTCTTGTAGCGGCGAAAATATCGCTGCATGTTCTCCCGCGGCGAGAGGCGCGGTGAGAGCTCTATCTCGACCTCGCCCCGCGCCTGGTCGAAAACGTTCTCCACGGCAACCTTCCCGGCCCGAAGCGGCACGGCGTCGAGATGGATTTTCAGTAACTCGCCTTTCAGTCTGAGCTCGTCGGCGCCTTCCGTTGACCGCAGGTCGGCGCTGAGTTTGTCCACCAGCCTCGCAAGGCGTTTTCGCCGGGCCTTCAGGCTCGCAGCCACGGCCCGACGAAAAGCCCCCAGGTCCGCTGCCGCCTCCGCCTCGGCATAGTGGCGCTCGATGGCCTCGCTATAAGACGGCGAGCCGGAGAACCTGTCGCGCCGCGCGGCCGCCGTGGGGCCGGCTGGGCAAGGAGGGCGATAGGTCGCGCCGGGCCTCAGGTCCCGCTCGTCCTTTCCCGGCCGGCGCAGCGCCGCCACTATAGCGTCCTCTGCGCCAAGGAGGTAGACGTTCGAGGTCCGCCCCGTCAGTTCGGCCACGAGGCCGCCGACCCCCTCGCCCCCTCGGGCGAAGCGCAGTGCCACCACCCTGTCGCCACCGACCACCTCGATGGCCTGGAGGACGCGGCCGCGAAGGCCAGAGCGAGCAGCGCGGACGAAATGGGGGAGTTCGCCCTTGCTCGGCGGCCGCTGCGAGGCCAGATGCACCCGAGCGAAGCCCGGCCTTGCGCTGACCACCACCCCGCGCCTCTCGCGCGCGACGCGGAAGACCAGCGCGAGCGCCTCTCGCCCGGCCGGGTAAACATTCTCGAGGCGGCCGCCCTTGACTTCCCGCCGCACCTCCTCGACGACGCGCTCGAGTTCGGCAAGCGACAGCGTCACCTCACCCTCCTTCCCCGCCCGACTATATCGCTCCATGCCCCGCCGATCAATCCCCGTCGCCCGGGAAACTTGATGGACTGTGGGCGCGGCGCTATCCTGCGAGAGCCATGTCTGGGTTGCTCCGCGGTCTCCCGGTTGTTTCTCTGGCGCTCGTGGCCTCCTGGGCTTGCGGGCGCGAGAGGCCGGCCTCGGCGGCGTTCGTCCGCGTCCCGGCGGCAGGCCATGCTGGCGGTGGCGTGGCGGGCGTGGAGGTAACCGTCGGCCAGTTCCACCCGCAGTCGCCTGCCCATGGCATCTTCCTCCACATTCGGCCGGCGGATAGTCAACCGAGAATTGATAGTTGAAGATTTGACACCCCTCACACAGCAACTCTCGCGCCGAACAGTATTGCGGAGACGGCCTTGCCAAAGCCTGAACGCACGATAGGATTATTGGAAAGGTCCACGATGGTCGTGGGCCAGAGTTCGTCCGGGAAGTCCCGGACATGAAGGCGTAGGGTCATT
>CAYYCI010000833.1:0-1551 GCA_964470215.1 uncultured Planctomycetota bacterium | reverse complement strand
CAGGAGCCGTCCTCAGGCGGGGGGCCGGGGGCGCGAGGGTCGTGGTGTGAAGGGAACACGGACGAACACGGACGAACACGGACAGACACGGACGCCTGCGGCGGGGGCGTGTCACGCAGTTAGCGCTCACCCATTAGTGGGCGGAAAGCGAACTGGTTTGGGGTGGAGATGAAGGCGAAGATAACGGCCGACGAGATTTACTCGCGCCTCGAGGACTTCGAGGCCGCGGCGCGCGCGGTCCACCACGAGGACTACGCGATAATGCGCGACTTCTGGATCGGGGGCCACAACGCGCTGCGCCACATCCACAAACACCAGCGCGAGACGGACCACCACTGGCGCGAGCGCCGCAAGCGCCTTGTGGGCGCGAACTACACCCGCCCAATCATAGACAAGGTGGCGCGGGCCGAATATGGCGCACACGTCGTCCGCAAGTTGCCCGACAAAGACCTCCAGGCCCGCTGGGATGCCGCCGCGGCGGCCAACCGCGTCGGGACCTTCCAACTGCGCACCGCGCGCCAGCGAGGGATTGACGGCTGCTGCATCGTGCAACTCTATTGGGACGAGGAGGCGGGGCGCGTCCGCTGGCAACACATCCTGCCCGAGCACTTCCTGCCCGTGATCCTGCCCGGGGACAACTACGACGAAATCTCGGCGGTGATCATAGACCGCCAGTTGGCCGCCGACCAGATCGCGCCACGGCATCGTGTCCGCGAGGACGAACCGGCGGCGACCTCGGCGGGGACATCGCGCAGGGTCGAAATCTACACCCCCGAGGAGGTCGGGGTGTGGATCGACGGCCGAAAGGTCGAGGGCAAGGCCCTCAGGTGGTGGGAGCGCGAGGCCAACTATGGCTGCCTCCCGTTTGTGATCTTCAACGGCCCGCTGCTCGTCGGCGACGTGCTGGGGTATTCGCTGGCGCGCGGGATCGTCGAGATAAACCACTTCATCAACCGCCACCTGAGCAATCTCTCCGAGATCATAGACTACCAGGCGTTCAGCCTGCTGGTGGTGAAGATGGGCCTGAGCGGGATGCCGCTCGACGCCGACGGGCGCCCGCTCGTGGACGTCGGGGCGGACAAGTTCCTGATGGTCGGCGAGGGCGGCGACGCCCACTTCATCAGTCCACAGCCGAAAATCTCCGAAATCCTCGATGTCCTCGACAGGATGATCGGCGTGATGTACGAGACCGGGAGTGTGCCGGTCGCCGCGGTCCAGCCCCAACAGAGCCACGCCGAGAGCGGGGTCTCGCGCCAGATCCAGTTCATGCCCCTCCGCGACCTCGTCCGCGAACTCCAGACCCAGGACGTCGAGAGCGAGCGCGAGTTGGTGGCGAAGACCTTGCTCCTCGAGGCCGTTCATCGCGGCGAGCGACTGGCTTACGAGGAGACGGTCGAGCGGACCGCCGACCTCCGGGTCGTCTATCCCGAGGGATACCACCCCGTGGACGAGTTGTCGCGGGTGGAACTCTACATGGCCCGTCGGGAGGCGGGCCTCGAGAGCCGCCGGATGCAACTGCGGCGCGAGCATCCCGAGTTGAGCGACGAGGCC
>CAYYCI010000832.1:0-1552 GCA_964470215.1 uncultured Planctomycetota bacterium | reverse complement strand
ACGCTAACCCACCCTCGCGCGCAACGAGCCGGTGGCACAGGCTTTCCAGCCTGTGTTCCAGGCGGCACAAAGGCGCCCCGCCCACAAGCCATTCGGCCTGCTACCCGGTACAACTTCCTCACAGCCGCCACGGCTCGCGCTTCGGGCGGTCGAGCCAGCGGTTCGCCTCGTCATCCCCGACGAAGACTTCGCGGCCGGGGTCCCAGCGAAGGGGCCGCTTGAGCATGTAGGCAATGTTCCCGAGAAGACACACGCTCACCGACCGACACCCGATCTCCACGTCGGCCACGGGGCGTCGGCGGCTTCGGATGCAATCGAGCCAGTTCTGGTGGTGGTTGTCGCTGCGGTAGAGGTGGACCTCGCGCGGCGAGATGGGCCTGGCCATTATCTCAGGAGGGTCGGTGCTCAGGTGCCCCCGCCCGACGAAGACCTTCCCCTCAGTGCCGATGAACGTGATGCTCGAGCGCTCGCTCCCGCCGTGGTGGAGTAGGACTCCATTGGCGTAGCGGAAGGTCAGCCAGCGGTATTCCTTGCCGTCGGGCGGGATGATCTCGACAGGCCCGGTCAGTTCGGTGCCCATCCCCCATTGGGCGATGTCGAAGTGGTGCGCGCCCATGTCGGTCATACCCCCGCCGGAGTAGTCGCGGTAGCGGCGCCACTGAGGCCAGCCGCGAGCACCTCTGGGCGGACAGATGATCGAGTTGAAAGGCCGCCACGGCGCCGGCCCGAGCCACATGTCCCAGTCCACCCCCTTGCGGACCGGCTCGGCCGGCAGGTGGCAGTCCACCGAAGGCCCTCCGACGTTGACGTGGACCGCCCGGAGTTTCCCGATTCGCCCGCTGCGGACCATCTCGCAGGCGAAGCGGAAGTTCGCCCACGAGCGCTGCTGGCTCCCGGTCTGGAACACCCGCCCGTAGCGCCGGACGGCCTTGACCATCGCGCGGGCCTCGCGAATGGTCAGCGCCAGCGGCTTCTCGCAGTAGATGTCCTTCCCCGCCTCGGCGCAGCGGACCGTCGGGATGGCGTGCCAGTGATCGGGGGTGGCGATCAAGACCG
This sequence comes from uncultured Planctomycetota bacterium, assembly GCA_964470215.1. GTDB lineage: Bacteria > Planctomycetota > PUPC01 > DSUN01 > DSUN01 > CAYYCI01. Next base: position 496 of record CAYYCI010000832.1, on the reverse strand, counting down.
CCTCGATGTCGGTGCGGTCCACGATGCGACGGAAATCGTTATACGCCGCGCACTCGTTGTTGCGGTAGCGGGAGTCCACGCGGCCCTTGGCCCACAGCCGCTTGTCCTCCTCCACGTCGCAGACGGCCAGGACGTGAACCTCGCGGCGGCCGAGCATCGCGCCGAGATGTCCCGCGCACTGCTTCCCGATGCCAATGAAGCCCATGGCGAGGCGGTCGCCTGGGGGCGAGCGGTCGGCGCCCAAAGCGCTTGCCGAAACTACCACCGGAGCCGCTCCCAGGGCACCGGCCCGGACCAGGAAACCGCGACGGCTCAATGTCCCTTTTCCCATAATCCTCTCTCCTGCCACTCCAGAAAACCGATTGTCGTTTTCGACACCGGAGAGTCAAATTCTCGCGCGATGAACCACAGCGCCCCCTTCCGCACGCGCCGCGAGGCCCCGACGCGGGGCGGGACGCCCCGCCTACAACGCTAACCCACCCTCGCGCGCAACGAG
>CAYYCI010000831.1:0-1554 GCA_964470215.1 uncultured Planctomycetota bacterium | reverse complement strand
GCGAGGTGTTCGAGGCCGCCGAGGCCCCAGGCGCCCGCGGCGGCCAGGAGCCTGGCCAGCGGGACGCCTGCCCCGGCGCGCACGGTCGCGCCGTCGCGTGTGAGGCCATCGAGCCTGGCGGTGGAGACGACGAGCCAGTCGTGATGCCCGTCGGCCACGAGGACGTTCGAGCCGCGCCCGAGGACCTTCAGCGGGAGGGCGCTTTCGGAGGCCCAGCGCCAGACCTCGGCAAGTTCGGCCACGGTGCGCGGCTCGACGAACTGGCACACCACCCCTCCGACCCCGAAGGTGGTGTGGGGGGCCATCGGCTCGTCGTGGCGGGCTATCTCGGCCATGTCGGCGAAGCCGCTCACGCCTTGCCCTCCTGGCGTCCGAGGTCGGCGAGAAGTTGTTCGCCGAGGCGATAGACGTCGCCGGCTCCGATGGTCAGGAGGCTGTCGCCGGGCTGGAGTTGGCCGATGAGGAAGGAGCGCGCGGAGTCGAAATCGTCGTGACACACACGGCGGGGAGCCGTGGGCCTCGACCGCCCGGGCGATGAGTTCGGAGGTCACGCCCTCGATCGGCTCCTCGCCCGCGCTGTAGATCGGCAGGATGACCAACAGGTCGAGGCCCTCGAAGCAACCGCCGAACTCGGCGGCGAGGCTCGCGGTGCGTGTGTAGCGGTGTGGCTGGAAGACGGCAACGAGGCGGCCGGATGTGAGTCGGCGTGCGCTGGGGATGAGCGCGCGGATTTCGGTGGGGTGGTGGCCGTAGTCGTCGAGGACTTTGACCCCTGCGACGATGCCCTTGACCTCCAGTCGGCGCCTGACGCCGCTGAGGGAGTCGAGCGCTCGGCGCACGACCGCGTCGTCGAGGCCCAGGGTCCAGGCCAGCGCGACCGCAGCCAGAGCGTTCTGGACGTTGTGTTTGCCCGGGAGGGCGAGGCGGAGATCGGGCAGCGAGCCGTCTGGCCGACGGACGTCGAAGGTGGAGGCTTCGGGCTCGAGCCTGAGGTTGACGGCCTGGAAGTCGGCGGTCTCGGCGAAGCCATAGGTGATCAGGTGGCCCGTCCAGCCGTCGAGGGCACCGAGGGCCGGGAGACTGTCCGCACACATGATCACGCAGCCGCCCGAACGGGTCCTCGCCACGTAGCGTCGGAAGACGGCCTGGACGGCGGCCAGGTCGGGGTAGTGGTCCACGTGGTCGAGGTCGAGGTTTGTGACGATGGAGAAATCGGGGCGGAACTCGAGGAGCGAGCCGTCGCTCTCGTCCACCTCGACGACGAAACACGAGCCGCTCCCCAGTCGGTAGTTTCCGCCGAGTTCGTCCACGACGCCACCGACCATGACGGAGGGGTCGTGGCGGGCCTCGAGGAGGAGTTTGGCGAGCATCCAGGTAGTGGTGGTCTTGCCGTGGGTTCCGGAGACGGCGACGAGTCGCCGGTCGGCGACCATGCGCGCGAGCATCCTTGCGCGGGTGATCACGGGGATGTGGCGAGCGAGGGCCGCCTGAACCTCCGGATTGGACTCCGGGACGGCGGAGGAGCGGACGACCAGTTCGACCCCCTCGAGGTGG
>CAYYCI010000830.1:0-1556 GCA_964470215.1 uncultured Planctomycetota bacterium | reverse complement strand
GCGTCCCCGACGTCATCATCCCGACCCCCCATCAGACCTTCGAACTGTGAAGAACGGGGCTCCGCTGCCAACAGGAAGGCACCACCGATGATTGGCAACAGTTCCACCAGATCGGTCGCTTCTACCATCCTCGTTCTCCTCGTTGTCGGTTGCGTGTCGGCCAGACTGCCGGGTGGTGAAAGACCCACTGAAGATGCCCGGCGGTGCGTTTTCCTTGTCAGGGCCGGGGCCGAGCCTTCATGGCACGACTTTGCCTTCCTGGCCGCAGTCCCGGCAGCGGCCGTAGCGAACTCGGGCAAGCCGGCTATCCTCGCACTCGGCCCAGAACTACAACTGTCCCCCGAGGTCCAGGACTACCTGGAACGCTACCAGCCTCGGGTTACCTACGCACTGGGAGCCGATAGGGCGACCGAGGGGGAGAGGGCGAAGCGCTGGCGCAAGATCGAGGCCGATAGTGCCGAGGCGGCGGCGCTAGCACTCGCCGACCGCTTCTGGCGGTCCTCGACAACGGTCGTCCTCTGCCGCGACGACGACTACGCCTCCGCCCTGACGGCGAGCGCGCTGGCCGGGCGGCTCCGCGCGCCTCTCCTCTTCGCCCACGGCGGGGCCCCCTCCAGGGCCACCTTGTCCCGGGTCCGCCGGCTCGGTGCCAGTCGGGCGCTGGTCGTCGGGTCCGCTGAGGGTGCGGCGACGGCCCTCGAGCGCGCTGGCCTGCGAGTCAGTCGCTTGCCCGACGCCAGGAGCGCCATCGCCTGGATGCGCGGCGAGAAGATGAGCATCCGGTATTTCGCGTTGGCGAACCCCAGGGACCGCGCGGCGACAGTGATAAAGAAACTCTCGCTGGCCGCGCCCATCCTCGCCGTCGCGAGGAGCGGCGCGGTTGTCCCCTTGGCCTACGAGACGCTCTGGAAAGCCCCATTCGAGGCCAAGGAGGTGAAAGGGCGGCCTCCCGCCGGCGCCGGCCCGAGCAAGAAACCTCCGCGACGCGGCACTATCTCCCTCGGCCAGAGAACCATCGACTTCGTTCTGACGACCGGCAAGCGCCCCAACTACTGGCTCGCACGCTTCGACCTGAACCGCAACGGCAATTTCGCCGACAAGGGCGAAGGCCCGTTCAAGACCGCCGACACCCTCGCCCTGGCGGGCAAGACCTATTCCCTGACAGTCGGCGGAAAGAAGGGCAAGGACCAGAACCTCGTCCGCCTGACCTATCCCTCCGCCGAGCGAATCCTCGATGACCTGAGAGCATATTACTCAGCGGCTGGCTCCCCGCCCGAATACCTTTGTATCGTCGGGCTGCCCGACGCCATCCCCCAGGCGATCGTCCGCCACAGTCCGAACTCGGAGCAGGACCTGCCCTCCGACTTTCCATTCGCGAACACGGACGGCGACCTCTTCGCCGAGGTGGCGGTGGCCAGGCTCATCGCCGAGGACGTTGCCTCCGCGACTCTCTATGCCTCCCGCGTCATCACCTACGATGATCTCCTCGACCCATCGTGGTGCGAACGAGCCGGGCAGGCGCGGTGGGAAAACACCTACGCGAAACTCTTCGAGAA
>CAYYCI010000829.1:0-1560 GCA_964470215.1 uncultured Planctomycetota bacterium | reverse complement strand
GGCCAGCGCTACGTCGAACTCGATGGCGTGCGGGTGGACGAGGACGTGGCGCTGATGCGCGCGGTCTTCGAGCCCGACGTGGGTCTTGCGGACATGAGCCCCGTGACGATCGGGCGCACGTTCACCCGCGACTATATCGTCGACCCCGACCGCGAGGCGCTGGTGCGACGGGTCACCGACGCCTTCGAGCGCGTGGCGACAGGAAAGCAACTCGTGATCATCGAAGGCACGGGCCACGCCGGGGTCGGCTCGGTCTTCGACCTCTCGAATGCCGACGTGGCAGGCCTGCTCGGCGCAAAGGTCATCATCGTCACCAGTGGCGGCATCGGCAGGCCGATTGACGAAGTGATGCTCAACAAGGGCCTCTTCGATATCAAGGGCGTCGAGCTCCTCGGGGTCATCCTCAACAAGGTCCGGCCCGGCAAACTCGACACCATTGCGACATTCGTCGAGGAGGGCCTGGCACGCCAAGGGATCGAACTCCTCGGAGTGATCCCCCACGAGGACATACTGGCCAATCCCACCATGCGCCAGATACTCAACGAGACCGGCGGCGACCTGCTCCACGGCGAGGCATTCCTGGACAACGAGATCGAAACCGTCATCGTCGGGGCCATGACCGCCCACCGGGCGCTCGACTACATCTATCGCAACTGCCTGCTCATCACCCCTGGCGACCGCGAAGACCTGATCCTGGCCGCCATGAGCAGCTGCGCGGTGGGCATTGACAAGTCCAACTGTGTGGCCGGCATGCTCCTCACCGGCGGCGTTCACCCCCACCAGAACATCATGCGTCTCATCCGCCGCACGCAGATACCCGTGGTCATCGTCAAGGGCGACAGTTACTCGGCCGCCGCGGCGGTCCACAGCATTAAGATCAAGATACTGCCGACCGACAGGAAGAAGATAGTGATGGCGAGGCGGCTAGTTCGGCGGTTCGTGGACATTGACCGCCTGGCCGCCAGACTCTAGGCCACGAAGGTCTGCCGAGCGGAAACGGCGCACGAACGTCTTGCTGCCTGGTCAGGCCATGCTCGCTCCCAGCCGAAATGGGCACCATGCTCGATGGTAGCCCCCATCCCTCTCCTGCAACCCTGGAACAGGTATTGGCTGGAAGTTCTGAGACCGCTCGCGAGGCCCGGGATCGGCGCTCTAGAGCGCGTGGCGGGCTGGGCTTTGGCACGCTTTTATGCACCGTGGGTTCCCAATGCAGGCGAGAAGGAAAAGAATGCTCTGACGAAAGGACGCGAGGCGCTTGGTGCGCGGGGCTTCGAGACGACGGGCCGGGGTTGGCGGGCAGCCAAGCCGCTCTTTTCCTTCTCGCCGGGCAACTGATTGCGGTGCAAAAAGCGTGTCAAAGCCCAGCCCGCCACCGCGCACCATCCGTTGCTCGCGATGGCCCATGGCGCTATAATCCGCTCAGAGGCCCGAGGCGACCCGATAGCCGGAGCAGGACGACAATGGCGGTCAGGGAACTGGTCGAGCGACTCTTCGAACTCAAGCGCGAGCGCAACGCGGTGATCCTCGCCCATAACTACGAGCGCGGCGAGGTCCAGGACG
>CAYYCI010000828.1:0-1565 GCA_964470215.1 uncultured Planctomycetota bacterium | reverse complement strand
CCTTCTCGCCTGGCAACTGATTGCGGTGCAAAAAGCGTGCCAGAGCCCACGCGCCCCAGGCTATCCACCCCAAGAGCGACCACGGGCTTCCTGCATAATCCCAGGCTTTCCAGCCTGTGCGGCTGGCCCGCAACTCAGAGGACCACAGACTTGACAGACCGTTCCGCGTCGTCCAGGCCACCTTCGCTGTTGTCACCGCGGGTGGCCAGATTATAATCTTGAGGCCGAAAACTGTCCAGAGAAGGAGTACGCGATGAAGCCCGACTTACACGAGGTGGATGTTCGGATCATCGGCGAGGCGATGGTCTCGAACCACGCGATGGAGGTGCTGAGGGAACTTTGCGACGGCTATGGTAGCCGATTCGCGGGGAGCCGCCAGGGACGCGCTGCGGCCGACTTCCTGGCCGAGAAGATGCGTGAGGTGGGCCTGGCCAAGGTCCATTTCGAGACTTTCCCCTTCCTCGCGTGGGAGCGGCGCCGCAGGCCCAGCCTTCGGGTGGTCGCGCCGCGGAAGGTTTCCCTCGAGGCGATCACGCTGCCCTATTCCCCTGCCACTCGACCCGCCGGCATCGAGGCCGAGTTGGTCAACGTCGGCTGCGGCGTGCCTGAGGACTTCGCGCGCGTCGGTCGCCGCCTCAAGGGCAAGATCGCCATGATGACCAGCGAATCGCCTGCCTACTACCACAGGTGGGTCCACCGTGCGGAGAAATACGCCCGCGCGGTGAAGGCCGGCGCGGTGGCGTTCATCTTCATGAACCACTACGAGGGCCTTCTCGAGCCGACCGGCGCGCTGCGATTCAACCGCCGGGCCGAGATACCGGGGCTCGGGGTTTCGCGCGAGGCCGGGCTGAGACTCCTGCGCCTGGCGAGCGATGGCCCCGTGCGCCTGCGCATCGTCACCCACGACCGCACGTTCCGCGCCACGGGGCGCAACGTCGTCGGGGAGATCCCCGGAAGCAACCGACCCAACGAGATGGTCGTGGTCGGCGGGCACTACGACGGCCACGACATCTCCCAGGCCGCCGGCGACAACGCCAGCGGAATAGCGGCGATCCTCGAGGCAGCCAGGCTGCTCGCCCCTCACGCCCGGCTGCTGAGGCGGACCGTGCGGTTCGTGTGTTTCGACGCCGAGGAGATCGGGCTCCTTGGCGGCCACGCCTACGTGCGGCGCCACGCGGCCGAGATGCCGCGGGTCCGCCTGATGGTCAACGTGGACTGCGTCGGGCGGGGCCGAGGCAAGGGCTTCAACTTCCAGGGGTGGGACGAAGCGAAGGAGCGACTGGGCGCGATGGCCGCCGAGATGCGCGAGGACATCCCTTTCCACTCGAAGCCAAACCCCTACTCCGACCACTTCCCCTTCATGGTGGCCGGGGTGCCGGTTTGCGTCCTGGCCTCCGGGCGGAGCGAGCCGGGCCGCGGCTACGGGCATACGGCCGCCGACACCGTCGACAAGGTCGCAAGAGCGGACCTCCGCGAGGCGGCGGCACTCCTGGCGCGCAGCATCATCCGCTTCGCAAACGACCGCCGCTGGGCACTACGCCACAAGAAACCTGCCGAGGTCAAGG
>CAYYCI010000827.1:0-1566 GCA_964470215.1 uncultured Planctomycetota bacterium | reverse complement strand
TGATCATCCCGAGCACCGTGCCCAGGAGCCCGAGCATGGGCGAGATGGTGCCGATGTTCGCCAGGTAACTTATCTTCTGGTGGAGGTGCGCGGCCTCGCGGGAGCCGGCGGCCGCGATGGCCTCGCGGACCTTCTCGGCCGGCTCGCCGACCTTCCGCAGTCCCGCCAGGACTATCCGCGCGAAGACGCTGCGGCTCTTCTCACACACCGACGCTGCCCCGCGAGCGTCCCCCTGCATCAGTTGCGACGACAGCGACTCCATGAACCTCGGCGGCATCACCTGCGAGCGCCTCAGCACCAGGAAGCAATGCACGACCCACGCCACCCCGAAGAACGAGATGACCGCCAGGACATACATCACCCCCCCGCCCAACTTGAACCACTCGGCGAAGCCGCGCCAATCGTGGCGCATCCGCACCACCATCGCATCCAGGCTCACCCGCGACCCCGGCTCGCAGAAACACACCGCCGCGGACAGTGTGGCGCTCTCGCCGTTGGGGTTCGTCACCGTCACCGACACCACCCCCGGCCCCAGCGAGTCGGGCACTCGAGCCTTCAGGCGCGTCGGCGACTGCACGCGCACCTCCGCGGCCTCGACCGAGCCGACCTTGACTTTGACCTTCTCGGAGAGTTGGCTGAAGCCCTGGCCGAAGACCTTGAGCCACACCTCGCGCCCGGCCACCGTCACGGGCGGCGAGACGTTCGTCACCCGCAGGGGCTCAGGCGTCTCGGCCGCGATTGGCGGAGCCGCCGAAAACGAAACCCCCGCCGCAATGAAAACCATTCCGGCAGCCAACACCAGCCGCCTGGACAGACCCCATGCCACTACGGCACCTCCTGGAACTTCTTGCTTGGCCACGACTCTCGATCGGCGACACACCGGCCGGCTGGTCGCAACGCCGCCGTCTCGGCGGCCTCGAGGGTGGCAGCGAGACGCTGGCGTTACGTCCAGGAGCGGATTCGTGGCGAAGCAAATCGGACCGCTTCGCAACTTCTTCGGTGTCAATTATATCAACGCCATGACAGGCAAGTCAAGAAATCAGCGCCGCGGGCGATCGGGCGCTCGGCGAAGGACGCGGGCCGAGACGGCCCGCCTACAGATGCGGCGCCCAGGGGTTTCCGTTGCTCTCTGCGTCCTGTGCGGCGTAGCAAACCTATCCGCCGGGCGAGCCCTCGGGGCGATTGGCCGCCGCCCGGCGCCGGTCGCGGACCGTCAATGCGATGGCCAGCACCCAGAGCCCGACGGCCACGATCGACATCGCGACCGCGAAGCGCTGGGCGTTCCTGGCCGCTCGCGCGACCGCCTCCGGGGTGACGCCGAGGGCAAGGACTCGCACGCCAGCGAGGTCTTCCAGTGCGAGTTCCGTGCGGGCGAAGTCCACAATCGCATCGGCGGGGAGTTCCGCCTGGGGGTCGGGGGCCATGCCGCGGTCGTAGATGCGCCCGCTCAGTTCCCTGGGCTTGTCCAGCGGAGCGCCCCCGGGGCCAGGCTGGGGGCGCGACCTGTGTTCGTAAACGGCGTTGTTGAGGGGATGGCCTGTGGGACAGAAGACGATGACCTTTTCC
>CAYYCI010000826.1:0-1573 GCA_964470215.1 uncultured Planctomycetota bacterium | reverse complement strand
TGCCAAAGCCCACAGCCTCGGCCCCCTCCAAGACCACGCGCGGGTTTCCTTCATAGTCTCAGGCTTTCGAGCCCGTTCTTCTCTGGCAAGCGGCACAGGCTTTCCAGCCTGTGGGACGCGGGGCGAGACGCCCCCCGCCCATGTGTGCCGGCGGCCGCGAAGGTCGGTGAGGGGTTTCACGCGGCGGTGCGGGTGTTATGCTCCGTGCCCCAGTGTTTGATGTAGGAGTTGAGGTCTTCGCCCGCTTGGCTGCCGCACCGAATCAGCCCACAGGCGAAAACCTCGCTAGGCGGGGCCTGCGCAGCGCCGTCTAGTCCTTGTCCTTGAGCTCGACGACCCAGATGTTGCGGTACTGGACGGGGTTTCCGTGGTCCTGGAGGTGCAGGCCGCCGGGCTCCTTGGGGTCGCCGCCCCAGTGTGCGGTGGTGGGGCGGGGGACCTCGACGTTTTCGTGGATGAGGACGCCGTTGTGGCGGACGGTCATGCGGGCGTTCTCGATCTTCTTGCCCTTCTCGTCGAACCGAGGTGCTCGGAAGACGATGTCGTAGGTCTGCCACTGGAGCGGCGGCGCGCACATGTTGACCCTGGGGGCGCCGACGCCGTAGATTCCCCCACACTCGTTCGAGCGGCCCTCGAGGCCGTAACTGTCGAGGACCTGGACCTCGTAGCGTCCCTGGAGATAGACGCCGCTGTTTCCGCGGCCCTGTCCCCTGGCCTTGGGCTTGAAGGGGGTGCGGAACTCGAGGTGGACCTTGTGGTCACGAAACTTTCGCTTCGAGATGATCCCCCCGCCTCGGACCTCCATCGCCTTTTCTTCGGGGATTAGTTTCCAGTGGCAGGGCGCGCCGTTGCGATGGACCCACTCTTTCAGGCTGGTGCCGTCGAAGAGGACAATCGCCCCCTCGGGCGGCTTGGCGCCGAGGGTGGGCGAGAGGCGGACGACCTTCTTGAGCGCGAAGGTGCCGGAGGCCGCTCCCTGGAAGCGACCGGTGAAGGTCTCGGCCTCGAGGTCAATGGTCGCCGACCACTCGGTGCCCTTTAGTTTGCCCTTTTCGGTTTTGCCGGTGAACTCGACGCGCTGGCCGTGGCGTTTTCCCTGAAGGACGCAGAGTTTCGGGTCGCGGGTGTCGAATCGCTCGAGGATGTTGGCCTGGAAGTTCCCGTCGCCCCAGTCAATGACCTGAGCGCACAGTTTGCTCTCCTTGCCGTCGGGGCTTTTCCGGGTGCCTTCCCAGTCGCCGAATGGGTTCTCCATGGCAACCACCGAGCCGGCGACCAACAACAAGGCCACGAGCCAATTCATCATCGCCTCGCCTCCTCTCCAGACGACTTCACTGGAACTTCCTGAACGCCTTGAAGGATGTGCCACAGATGGGGCAGGTGGCCGGCGGCTGGCCTTCGAGGGTGTAACCACACACGGAACAAACCTGCCCGCGAGCGGGAGAGCCCACCGCCGCGGCGGCCAGGCCCAGTCCCGCGGCCCGCAACACGTCGCGTCGCCCGACCTTTGCCATAGCCACACCTCCTGGGCCTGAGACTATGAAGGAAACCCGCGCGTGGTCTTGAAGGAGGC
>CAYYCI010000825.1:0-1577 GCA_964470215.1 uncultured Planctomycetota bacterium | reverse complement strand
GTCGTGGTGGAGGAGAAACTGTCGCCCAAGCGTGCCGCACTTGCGGCTTATGTGGCCAGGACTCTGCTCGTGACGCTGGGATTACCACACGAGGTGGTCGAGCAACCGCGCGGCGACCTCCACAATTCCGTGGTCGTGTGGCATGGGAGCGCGCCGCCGGACCTGTGCGCTGGGGCGCTGGTCGAGGTGCCGGTTCACCGGCTCCCGGACGTGGAGGGGCCCATCAACTGGCTGAAGCGCCTGGACGACGGCAGGCGCGTGGCATTTCCTGGCGAGGCAAGGCACGTTGCGGGGAGGCCGCTTTACGAGGTCGAAGGGCGCGGCGAGTGCGCCATCGCCAGCGAGGGAAAAACCGTGCGGGCCGGGGTGGATATCCTCGGCGCAGCGGGATTCTGGCTGACCTGTAGGGACGAAGCGTCGGGGCCGACCGACGAGTTCGGCCGGCGCATCGGCAGCCTCACCCCGAGAGCGAAAGCTGGATTGCTCACAGTGCCAGTTGTCACCGACCTGATGAACCTGCTTTGGGAAATGATCGAGACGGCGGCGCATGGGGCGGGGCTGCAATTGGTGCGGGTAGGAGCGTGGCCGCCGCCGTACCGCTTCGCCGTCCTGTTGAGCCACGACGTTGACCTCTGGCGGAAGCGAACCGCCCGCCAGTTAGCCAAGGAGGTCGCGCGCAGCGCAGCGCGACCGTGGCGGCTGGGCAAGGTGGCGAAGACCTTCCTGAGGGGCCCGGACCCGTGGAGCGACCTCGAGCAAATCGCCGACATCGAGGAGGCCCGCGGTATGTGCTCGACCTTCTTCGCGCTGCCCGGCCGCCCCGACATCCTGGCGGGGGGGATTCGGGTGGTCAACGGCTATGATGCCCCCTCCGAGGCCGTCGCGGCTAAACTCCGGAGGCTGACCGAGCGCGGCTTCGAGGTGGCCCTCCACGGCAGTTTCGTCTCTTTCGACTCCCCACTGGCTCTGACCGAGGAACGCCAGGCGGTTGCTGAGGCTTGTGGGCGTGAGGTCTCGGGGTGCCGTCAGCATTTCCTTCGCCTCGAGGTGCCTGGGACGTGGCAGTGCCAGGTGGAGGCGGGTCTGCATTACGACGCGACACTCGGCTACCACGATTGCGACGGCTACCGCGGTGGCTTCTCGTTCCCGTTCAAGCCGTTTGCTGGGCGCGAGTTGCCTCTGTTGGAGTTGCCGCTGGTGGTCATGGACGGGGTTCTGCGGGAGCGGCTCGGGCTGGCGGCCGAAGCGGCCTGGGAGGTGGTGTGTCGCTACCTGGAGCGGGCGGCGGCTGACGGCGGGATGCTCACGCTCTTGTGGCACAACCACTACTTCTGTGACCTCGACGCTCCGGGCTATCGGGCGGTTTACGAGCGGGCGCTCGACTGGGTCCGCGACCACGGCGGCTGGGGAGCGTCGGCGGATCGCATCTGTCGCTGGTGGCAGGCCAGGTGTGCAACGACCGTTGGGGCGACCTTCCAGGCAGAGCGCACCGGCGTGAAGCTCCACCTGCCGGAGGGCCTTGATCGCCTGGCTCTCGAGGTCCTCGGCGCGGTCGAGTTCATCTTCGAGGCTTCCCA
>CAYYCI010000824.1:0-1578 GCA_964470215.1 uncultured Planctomycetota bacterium | reverse complement strand
GGGGATACCAGCCGCGCAGGCCATCCTCGAAGCCGCCGTTGACGATGAGCTCGCCAGCGAGCGATGTTGTGCCACACGCGACGAGCATCGCGACCAACCCGCAACGACCCATCCGAAGCTCTCCTGACCGCCGTGCTTTTGTCCGTTTGCTCCCAGTCTAGAGCCGATGGGCGCGTGAATCAAGGCGAGGAGACCTCGCCGTTGACGCCAGGCGTCCGCATGGCTAACCTTTGGATGGCCATCGGAGAGACGAGGCGATGGAAGTGGTTCTCGAACTGATCGGCGGCGAGGCACTCTACGAGAGGGTCGTCCAGGGTCTTCTCCTGAAGGCGCGCCGCAGCCTGTGGATTGCCACGGCGAACGTCAAGGATTGCCAGGTGGAGCTCCACGGGGGCTTTCGCTCGATCGTCGAGGCTTTCCAGAGGCTTTGCCAACGCGGGGTGGACGTGCGGATTCTTCATTCGGGCGTGCCCTCCGGGTCCTTCCTCGAGAGCCTGAAGGCAACAGGGCTTGCCAGGAGGCCGAACTTCGCCATGCGGCGCTGCCCGCGAGTCCATTTCAAGGCTATCCTCGTTGACGATGCCTGGCTCCATCTGGGCAGCGCGAATCTGACGGGGGCGGGCCTCGGAGCCAAGAGCCCCCAGCGCCGGAACTTCGAACTCGGCATCCTCACCGCCGACCAGAGGCTCATCGAGGGGGTCGCACGCCTCTTCCACGAGATCTGGGATGGCTTGCGGTGTGAGGACTGCGGCAGGAGAAACGTCTGCTACGTGCCTCTGGAAGAGCCGGCATTTTGATTTACCGAGGCCACCATTCTAAGATCGCGATTGCCATGAGAGTTTTCTCCCTCGCCGTTGCAATGGCTCTGGCGGCGGTCGCCGAGCCGGGGCCTCGGTTCCTGGAAGTGAAGGCGTCGGCCAGGAAGGTCGAGCGCTTCGGCCTCTTCGAGGTCACCATTCGCCTGGATGCCGACTACCAGAACCCCTACGACCCGGACGACATCGCGCTCTCCGCCACGTTCCTCGAGCCGGACGGCACGCCGACAACCGTCAACGGCTTCATCTACCAGGGCTACGAGAGGAAACTCAGCGACGGCAAGGAGGAACTCGTCCCGAGGGGGAAACGAGTGTGGAAGGTGCGCTTCGCGCCTCGGCGTCTCGGCACGTATCGCTATCGCCTCGAGGTGAAGACCCGCGGCGGCACGGCCTCTCACCCGGGCGGCTCGTTCCTCTCTGTCCCGTCGAAAAGCCCGGGCTTCGTCGTGGTCAGCCGCAGGAACCCTCGCTACTTCGAGTTCTCCACCGGCAAGCCCTTCTTCCCGATCGGCCACAACGTCTGCTGGGCCGACTCCCAACTGAAGACCTACGACTACGAGCGCTACTACCGCAAGATGGCCGCCGCGGGCGAGAACTTCACGAGAATCTGGATGTGCTCCTGGAGCCTTGAACTCGAAGGGGAGAGGCTCGACGACTACCGCCTCGACAACGCCTGGCGCCTCGACCACATCCTCGAGTTCGCCCGCCTCTACGGCATCTACTGCAAACTGTGTTTCGACAACTACTACGACTTCACCCAGAA
>CAYYCI010000823.1:0-1581 GCA_964470215.1 uncultured Planctomycetota bacterium | reverse complement strand
ACACTGAACGCCTCGCGTCCTCTCGAGAGGGCATTCTTTTCCTTCTCGCCTGCATTAGGCCTCCACGGTGCACAAAAGCGTGCCAAAGCCCACGGCCCCGGCCTGTCAGGCTTTCAAGCCAGTGCACAGCGGGCACGGCAGTGCCGCGCCCCTACGAGCCACATTGGTGGCACAGGCTTTCAAGCCTGTGCACGGCCATCTTCGTTGTGTTGGGGGCAGCCATGAACGCCGCGGGCGCCACCGCCGAGCTCCGTAGCCGATACCTCTCCGCCACGGTCAACACCTTCACCGGCCAGTGGACACTCACCGACCGCCGCTCAGGCATCCGATGGCCCACGAGCGGATGGGCAACGGCAGGCTCCGCGCCGGAACTCCGCGGAACCTTCGCCACCAGCCTTCTCTCTAACAACAGGTCGCTGGTCCTGAAGAAGAAAAATGGCGCTGCCGTCGAATTCCGCCTCACCGACCGCGGCCGCTCCCTCGAGCTAACATATCACGGCCCGAAATCCGTCCAGACCCTCGGCGACCTCCTGACCATCACCGACTCCGACGGCGGCTACCTCGTCGTGCCCTGCCGCGAGGGACTTCTCATCCCCGTCGAGAGCGGCAAGTCGTTCCGACGCTCCTTCCCCACCAGTGCCTACGAGGGCTGCCATATGAACATGGTCGGCCTCGTCAAGGCCGGCTCCGCCCTCGTCGTCTCCTGGGACGACGTGTATGTCGTCCCGACCGTCCAACGGACGCGGCCGAGGAAAGGCCCCCACAAGGCTGTCCTCTCGACCTCCTTCCAACTCCGCCGCTCGGCACGCACCATCCGCCTAACCCCGCTCGGGGGAGGCGACTGGAACACCGTGGCCGCCGCCTACCGCCGCATCGCCGAGGCCAAGGGCCTCGCCGTCACGCTCCGAAAGAAAATCCGCCGAAACCCCAAGGCCGGGCTCCTCGTCGGCGCGCCAAACGTCAAACTCTGGACCTGCCTCGCCCGCCGAATGAACGAAGAGAGCACCACCGAGGAATCGGTCCGGGTCCGCTGGACATTCGACGAGGCCGCCGCCATCGCCACACACATCCGAAAAGACCTCGACATCCCCCGCTGCCTGTTCATCATGGGCGGATGGACCGAGGGCGGATACGACTGCCGACACCCCGACAACCTACCCGCCAACCCCGAATGCGGCGGCAACAAGGCCCTCGCCCGAGCCATCCGCCGAATCCAAAGCCTCGGCTTCGTCGCATGCCTCCACGACAACTACCAGGACATGTACCGCGACGCCCGCAGTTGGGACCCGGCCTACATCGAGAAGACCCCCGACGGCCAACTCAAGAAGGGCGGCCGCTGGCTCGGCGGCCGCGCCTACCTCGTGTGCGCACCGAAGCAACTCGAACTCGCCAGCCGCCCACAGAACCTGCCCGCCGTAAAGAAACTCTTCAACCCCTGGGCCTACTTCATAGACACCACCTACGCCGCCGGCCCGCAGGAGTGTTCCGACCCCAACCACCCGCTCGATGGCAACGCCGACATCCTCTGGAAATGCCGCCTCAGCGACTACGCCCGCCTGACCTTCGGCCTCTTCGGCAGCG
>CAYYCI010000822.1:0-1581 GCA_964470215.1 uncultured Planctomycetota bacterium | reverse complement strand
CACACGCCGGAGTTCGGCGGCGAGTTCGGAGCGGAGGTTTTCGTCGAGCGCGGCCAGCGGCTCGTCCAGCAGGAGCACTTGCGGCTCGGTGGCCAGCGCGCGGCCCAGGGCCACCCGCTGTTTCTCCCCGCCGCTGAGATTGAGCGGGAGCCGCGCGCGAAGGTGCTCGACTTCCGACAGGCGCATCATCCTTTCCACCCGCTCGGCAATCTCGGCCTTCGGCAGGCGGCGGGCCTTCAGGCCATAGGCGATGTTCTCGGCGACGGTCATGTTGGGGAAGAGGGCGTAGTCCTGCGGCACGAAACCGACGTTGCGCTCTTCGGGGTAGAGGCGCGTGGCGTCGCGGCCGTCAATGAGAATGCGGCCGGCATCCGGACGGTGGATGCCCACGACGCACTCAACGAGGACCGTCTTGCCCGCGCCGGTCGGGCCGAGGAGGACCATGTACTCCCCGTCGTGGATGTGCAGCGAGATGTCGCGCAGGTGGAACTCGCCAAGGTCGATGCTCAGGTTCTCGATGTCAATCATGGTATCACCACAAGTAGCCCTTACCGCCGATACGATGGATGGCATAGACCGAGACGCCGCTGATGGCCACGAGGGCGAACGCGATGCCGAAGCCATACTCGACATTGCCATACTCGATCTGTGCCCACATGGCCACGGGGAGAAAATCGGCCTGGTGCATCCCTATGGCCTGGGTCAGCCGCGAGAAGCGCGAGAGCGGCAGTTCCCCGAAGGTCCCACAGAACAGAAGCACGGCGCCGAACTCGGCCATCGCGCGAACCCACGCCAGGATGAACCCCGCGACCAGCCCCGGCTTCGCCGCAGGCAGAGTCACGGTCCGGAACGCCCGCCACGCCGAACTGCCCAGGGACCTGGCGACCTGCTCGAACCGCGGGTTCACCGCCTCGAACGCTGCCCGCCACGCGCTCAGGCCCATCGCCAGCGACAGCACGAGTTGCGCCACCACGATCCCCGGGAAAAGACTATATGCCACGCGGAAACCCAACGTCTCCTGGAGACGATACAGCGGGCCATACTGGAACAGGACGATCAGGCACAGGCCCACCGACGACGCCGGCAACACGATGACGCTGGAGAAGAGCACCTCGATGAGCCGGCGCCCCGGAATGCGATAGCGCGAGAGCGCATAGGCGGCGGGAATGCCGAAGATGGCCGCAACGAGGGCCGTGAGGGTCGAGGTGGCCACGGTCAGGTTCGCCGAGCGCCAGAAGTAGGGGTCCTTCCACAGCCCGCCGGCGAACGTCTTGGGCAGGGTATCCGTCCGCCAGCCGCGCATGACCTCGGGCTTCTCCAGTTTCGCTGGCACCAACTGATCCGCGTTGCTCAGGAACAACCAGCACGAGCCGAGGATGAGCAAGATGCTCATGGCGTAGCAGAACGCCACGAACAAGCGAGCCTGGAGCCGCGGGGAGAGGGGGGCGGGGCGTTCGCCGCGCCGCTCACCACACATAACTCTTCCTCCCGATCAGGTGCATGGCCCCCATCGCCGCGATGGCGATGAACACACACACCAGGCTCATCGAGACCACCCAGCCCATCATCCCGCCGTTCCAG
>CAYYCI010000821.1:0-1582 GCA_964470215.1 uncultured Planctomycetota bacterium | reverse complement strand
CCCGGAGGTCTTCAAGGCGGTGATGAAACTCGTCGGGCTGGACCTCGGCCCCTCGCGCCCTCCGCTCCCGACCCCCACCCCCGAGCAACTGGAGGCCCTCCGCGCCGACTTGGAATCCATTGGCTTTTTCGACTATTGCTCACAAGGCTCCCGGGCCAGTGGCAACTCTCGCTGATCCCTCATTCGGTCCGACCCGTCGCAGGGTGTGGAGGGGTCGCCTACGTGGCTAATCCCGGCGTGCAGGCTCACCGTCCTCCCCCGACGCGCCGGAGGGGGGCCGTTGGACTTCCCGCCGCGGAGTTGTTATCTTTTTCGTACGGTTCGTGGCGACATTGCGAAAGGAGGCAGTGACGATGGCGAGAAGCGGCAGACGGGACAAGGGGGTGGCCAGGCGCGATTTCATGGGCGTCGCGGCCGCGGGCGCTGGGCTGGTGGTCCTGCGCAGCGGACTGCTCGGCGCCGAGGCACCGAGCAAGAAACTCAACATCGCGCTGATCGGGGTCGGCGGCAGAGGCCGCGCCCACATGGGCGCCGCCGCCAAGGAGAACGTCGTCGCCATCTGCGATGTCAACGAGCGCACCCTCGAGGGAGCGGCCAAGCGATTCTCCAAGGCCCAGAAGTACGTTGACTGGCGGAAGTGCCTCGACCAGAAGGGCCTCGATGCCGTCATCTGCGCCACGACCGACCACACCCACGCCTTCATCACCAACTGGGCGCTCAACCGCGACCTCCACGTCTATTGCGAGAAGCCCCTTGGCATCACCGTCGAAGAGACGCGAGTGGTCCGGGCCAGCTACCTGAAACGAAAGAACAAACTCGCCACCCAACTGGGAACCCAACGCCACGCCATCCCCAACTTCAACCGCGTCCGCGAACTCGTCCTCGATGGCGCCATCGGGCAACTGAAGGCCGCCTGGGCCTGGGGCAACCGCCAGATCCGCCGTAGCGGCTACCTGCCCCCGGCCGGCGATCCCCCGCCGTACCTCCACTGGGACCTCTGGCTCGGACCCTCCCCAGAGCACCCCTACAACCCCGGCTACATGCGCGGTTGCCTGTCGTGGAACATGTACTGGGACTTCGGCACCGGCCAGGTGGGCGACATGGGCAGCCACACGATGGACCTGGCCTGGAACGCCCTCGACGCCGACCTGCCGACCACGGCGCAGGCCGAGGGCGAGAAGTTCAACCCCGAGGTCTCCCCCGTCGCTCTCCACACCTGGTTCACCATTCCGGCCAACGACTGGCGCCCCGAGATCACGGTCCACTGGTACCAGGGCGGCATGATGCCGCGCTCGCCGCGCGGCTACGTGGACCTCAAGCGCATCGGCCACGGCGCGATGTTCAAGGGCAGCCACGGGTTCATCGTCTGCGACTTCGGCTCCAGGATCGTCATCCCGTTCGGCTCCGACGACGACATGACCTACTACAAACCCAGGCCGAAGGACAAGGTCCTCCCGCCCGTCGGCCACTTCCAGGTGCAGTGGATCAAGGCCTGCAAGACCGACCTGAAGACCTGCTGCGACTTCGACTACGGCGGCAAGATGACCGAGATGATGAACCTCGGCCTGGTCGCCTATCGCGT
>CAYYCI010000820.1:0-1591 GCA_964470215.1 uncultured Planctomycetota bacterium | reverse complement strand
TTCAACATCCTCGGCCCCCTGACAAACCCGGCCGGCGCCACCAGGCAACTCCTGGGCGTTTACGACCACGCTCTCCTCGAGACCGTGGCCTCCGTCCTCGCCACACTCCGAAGCGTCCGATGCCTGGTCGTCCACGGCGACGATGGCCTCGACGAACTGACCACGGCCACCACCAGCCGCGTCTGCGAACTCAAGCAAGGCAAACTCCACACCTACACCATAGCCCCCGAGGACTTCGGCCTGCCGCGCGCCAGGCTCGACGACCTCCGCGTGGCCAGCCCACAGGAGAGCGCCGAGGTCATCCGGCGAGTCCTCCGCGGCGAGGGCGGCCCCTGCCGCGACATCGTGGCCCTGAACGCCGGGGCAGCGATCGTGGCCGGAGGAAAAGCGGACGACCTCGCCGAGGGCATCCGCCTCGCCTGCGAGGCGATTGATTCGGGCGAGGCCGCGCGGCGCCTCGAGCGCCTCGCCACCATCACCTCCGAGGCCTGACCGCTCCCGGGGCGTAGAAGATGCCTTGACAAGTTTCCGGTGGCTCCCTATTATGCGGGTGCCTCATCAGGCCCTGTGGAGGTTCGGTATGCTTGGCAGGCGCCTATCACTGGTAGTGTGTGTGGCTGCGGCGCTGGCACAGGCCGGCGAGACCCCGGCGGAAAAGGGACCGACGCGCGTGGTCGTGGTCCAGGACAAGACCCCCGTGCTCTTCGAGCAGAACCAGATCGGCGAATTGGCCGAGGGCACACGCCTGGAGGTCCGCCAGCGCTACGCCGGCTGGGTCATGGTCCGGGCGCAACTCGGCCCCAACTGGTTCATCGGCTGGGTGCGTGAGGCGGCCGTCGCGCCAGACTCGCTGGCGAACGTGGACATCAAGATCGCGCCCACCAGGCCCACCACCGCCTACCGCCGGCCCGATACCCGTCGCCTGATCACCCCACCGCCAGGGAACGATTTCCTCGAGGTCAGGGTCAAGTTCGAACCGCGAGAGGGCTGCCCCACCAAGGTTTTCCTCGACTTCGCCGACGAGAGGACAGCGGACTTCTACCTCCGCTTCAGCACCGGCGCCAAGGCCCTCCCCTACGCATTCATCCGCAAGGTCGAGGGCATCACCCTCCCGACCTTCGAACAGCAGGACAAGCGCCAGACCCTCATCCTCGAACCCGGCAAGTCGTTTATCCACACGTATCTTTTCGTCGTGCCGCCGCGCATCCGCACCGCCACGCTCGTCCTCAAGGACCGCTCCGTCGAGGTGCCGTTGCGGCGATAAGCGCCCGTGGGCGGGGCGTCTCTGCCCAGCGTTCCGCACAGGCTGGAAAGCCTGAGACTATGAAGGAAACCCGCGCGCGGTCTTGAAGGGGGCCTGGGATGTGGGCTTTGGCACGCTTTTGTGCACCGTGGGTTCCTAATGCAGGCGAGAAGGGAAAGAATGCTTTGTCAAGAGAACGCGAAGCGTTCGGCATGTGGAGCTTCGGAACGACGGGTTGGGGTCGGCAGCCAGCCAAGGCATTCTTTTCCTTCTCGCCTGACAATTGTTTGCGGTGCAAAAAGCGTGCCAAAGCCCACACCCCCGGCGCGCTGTCATCCCGCGTCTCCT
>CAYYCI010000819.1:0-1597 GCA_964470215.1 uncultured Planctomycetota bacterium | reverse complement strand
CCAACTTCTCGCTCACCTACTACAGCGTCGAGAGCGAGGTCGAGGCCAGCCGCGTCCCATCCTACATCCTGGCCGTCGACACCGAGGGGACCTCGGTCCTCACCGCCTACAGCGGCGACAAACTCAACGAAAAAGTCGTCAAGGACGCGATGGACAAGGCGGGGGTGGAGAACGTGGTCAAGCACCGCAAACTCATCATCCCGGGCTACGTGGCCGTGCTCTCGGGGAAGATCGAGGAGGCCACGGGCTGGGAAGTGCTAGTCGGCCCGAAGGAGGCGGCGTTCATCCCCAAGTTCCTCCAGCAAGTCTGGAAACAACAGTAAAAGGGGAAAAGACCAATGGCTGAGCGGCCGCCGACGTGCCGCGTGCGGTTCCTGCCCGACGACCGCACGGTGGAGGTCGAGTGCGGCGAGACCGTCCTCGCCGCCGCACAGAAGGCCGGCATCTACATCTCGAGCCTGTGCGGCGGCGACGGCATCTGCGGCAAGTGTCGCGTCATCCTCCGCAGCGGCAAGGTCTCCTCCAAGCCCACCACACTCCTCGACCGCGACGAAATCCGCGAAAACTACATCCTCGCCTGCCAGACCACCGTCCAGGGCGACCTCGTGGTCGAAATCCCGCCCGAGACCCGGGTCGAGGAAGGCAAGATTCTCGGCGACGAGGACGCCGAGCGCTTCGGCCTCCTCTCGCTGGTCGAAGGCGAAGGTTTCCCCTACGCCCCACTTGTCCGCAAATACCACCTCAAACTCGAACCACCCTCGATGGACTCCCCACTGGCAGGCCACGAGCGC
This sequence comes from uncultured Planctomycetota bacterium, assembly GCA_964470215.1. GTDB lineage: Bacteria > Planctomycetota > PUPC01 > DSUN01 > DSUN01 > CAYYCI01. Next base: position 806 of record CAYYCI010000819.1, on the reverse strand, counting down.
CTCTACCAGGGAATCCTCGCCCACGAGCCAGGAGCCAGCCTCCAGACCGGCTTCGCAGTCCTCCGCGACCTCAACCGAATCCTCACCCAGAGCAACTACGACGTCACCGCCACCATCGGCCGCAGGAAGGCCACCACCGAGGTCGTCCAGGTCGAACCCGGCGACACCACCGCCAGCAACTTCGGCCTCGCCATCGACATCGGCACCACCACCCTCGTCGTCCAGCTCATCGACCTCGTGAGCGCCAAGATCGTGGACTCCGAGGCCAAGTACAATTCCCAGATGAAGTACGGCGAGGACTACATCCACCGCATCATCTACGCCGAAGAACACGGCGCGCTCGACGAGATGCAGCGCCTGCTCGTGGCCGACCTCAACGAACTCATCGAGATTCTCGTCCGCCGCAACGACGTCCACCTCCACGACATCACGTGCGCCGTGTGTGCGGGGAACACGGCCATGGTCCACTTCCTCATCGGCCTGGACCCCAGCGGCATCCGCCGCGAGCCCTACGTGCCCGTGGCCAACTACATCCCACCCCTGCGAGCCGCGCAGGTCGGCCTGAGGATAAATCCGCGCGGCCTGCTCTACACCCTTCCCAGCGTCGCGGCCTATGTGGGTGCCGACATCACCGCCGGCGCCGTGGCCATCGGCCTCGACCAGCGCGACGACCTGTGCCTCTTCATAGATGTGGGCACCAACGGCGAGGTGGTTCTGGGAAACCGCGAGTGGATGGTCTGTTGCTCCGCATCGGCGGGCCCCGCCTTCGAGGGGGTGGGGGTGGAGTATGGCATGCGGGCCGCGCG
>CAYYCI010000818.1:0-1600 GCA_964470215.1 uncultured Planctomycetota bacterium | reverse complement strand
CCGTTTCGCCTCGCGTTGTTTGCGCGCATCTGGCAGCGGAATGGAGGACCGGTGCGGGGAGCCCTCCTCCCCCATCGATTTTGCCAGCACATCATCCTCAGGCTCGAGCTCCCTGGCGGCCGCCTCCGGCGCATCAGTCTGCGGTCCGTCGTCGGGCGTTACGTTGAAGAACACGTCTTCGGGAATCTCAGGGCGCTTACGCACGGTCCATCACCTCGCGGGCCAGCGCGCGGTAGGCTTCCGCGCCGGGGCTGTCGGGTCGAAACTGCACCAGCGGCGTGGCGGCGACCGTCGCGTAATCGAACGCGACTGTGCGCGGGACAATCGTCTCGAAGACGCGGTCGCCGAAGTGCTTCTGCAACCGGCTCTTCACCTCTTCACCGTGAGCAGTCCGGGCGTCAAACATCGTCAACACGAGGCCGAGGATCTCCAGGTCCGGATTCGCCTGCTGCCGCACGCCGTCGATGGTGCGCAGCAGCAGTTGCAGACCCTTCATGGCAAGGTAGGCACACTGGACCGGGATGAGAACCTCATCGGCGGCGGTGAGGGCGTTGATCGTGAGGAAGCCAAGGCTCGGTGGGGTATCGATCAGAACAATGATACCCTCGGCGAGGTTGCCGAGCTTCTCCTTGAGCCGGAACTGCGGCCGGTCGGCGCCAGCGAGCTGTGCCTCGGCGGCGGCGAGGGCGTACTCTGAGGGCGCCACCAGCAGGTTCGGTGTCGCGGTGGGCTGGACGATTTCGCGCAGATCAACGTCGGGTGACAACAACAAGTCGTGGGTGGTAAGCTCGACTTCGTCAACGCCGGCGATGCCGGTCAGATTGGCCTGGGGGTCGAGGTCGATGAGGATGACCCTCTCCCCCATCGCGGCCAGTGCGGCGCCGAGGTTGAGAACGCTGGCGGTCTTGCCAACGCCACCTTTCTGGTTGGCGACGGCGATGGAGCGCATCGGCGTCTCCTCCTTCGATGGTTGCCCGCGGCGGGCGGGCCTGACTGCGATCAATGCGGCGACGTGGCCCCGTCCGCCCCATCTTAGGGGCAAGCCGGCATGTAGTCAAGAGGGTAAGCGTGGATAATGGGATAATGCGAAGCCCGTATAACACAACAAGGCCCTAACGGGAAGCCATAATGCTGGTATAACGGCGGCCTGTTGCTCGAGAGATCAGCGACCAGGCAGGGGTGATGGGTGCAGCGCCATTATGCCGGCAAAACTCCCTGAGCGTGCACGAGCGCCAGAGCCGATACATGACCCGGGCCGAGGAACGGCACGAGCGCGCGACGAGGTGGCTCCTGCACACAGGGGTTTAATGGCAAAATGGGAGAATGTGGTAATGAGCGGTCGGGAGAGGGCGGGGGAGGCACATGAGCAGACGAGAATGGGAAAACGGCAGAAGGGCTTAATGCTAAAGAGGGAAAAGGGGGTAAGGGCAGATTCGACCGCCCGTATAGGGGAGGGGTTGCGGGCAGGGTGGCAGATGAAGGGGCTGGGAGGTTGCGGGGGGAACACGACAGTCGAAGGGATGCATCGGATCGGCGAGTGTGTGTGAAGGCCGGTGAGTTGTGTGAAGATCGACAGAATACTCTCTCTCGCGAACGCAGT
>CAYYCI010000817.1:0-1602 GCA_964470215.1 uncultured Planctomycetota bacterium | reverse complement strand
GGTGGCACAGGCTTTCCAGCCTGTGCCCGTCGCGGGCCGAGACGGCCCGCCTACAGCGGGGCAGGGGCGCCTGGCCCACGAAATCAGGGGACCCCGCGCGCACGTCTTGCGCTCGACCCCAGCCTCCCCTAGAATCGTTGCGGTTCTTTCTTGGAGAGGCCACGATGGCAAAACGACAGGTCACCAGGCGCCAGTTCATCGCCTCGGCGGGCTCGGCGGCAATCGCAATCGCCGGCGCACCGGCCGTCCACGCCGCCAGAGACCGACGCCCCAACATCCTCTGGATAATCTCCGAGGACACCGGGCCGGAACTCGGCTGCTACGGCTACCCCCTCGTCCACACCCCGAACTTTGACCGCCTCGCGCGAGAGGGTGTGCGATACCTCAACGCCTTCACCACCGGGCCGGTCTGCTCGGCCAGCCGCTCCGCCTTCATGACCGGCATGTACCAGACCACCATCGGCGCCCACCACCATCGCTCCCACCGCGGCGACGGCTACACCCTCCCCGACGACATCTACGTCTTCACGAAGTACTTCCGCGACGCCGGCTACTTCACCGCCCTGTGCGGAAAACGCAAGACCGACTGGAACTTCAAGCCCAGGACCAAGCCCTACGACTCCTACAAGTGGGAAGACCTCAAGTCCCACCAGCCCTTCTTCGCCCAGTACCAGTTCTCCGAGGCCCACCGCCGATTCAAACACTGCCCCGAACACCCCGTGGACCCCGACAAGGTAACCCTCCCGCCCTACTACCCCGACCATCCCATCGCCCGCCAGGACTGGGCGCTCTACCTCGAGACAATAAACGTCCTCGACAAGAAGATCGGCCAGCTTCTCGCCCGCCTCGAGCGAGACGGACTGGCCGAAAACACCGTCGTCTTCTACTTCGGCGACCACGGCCGCGCACACGTCCGGGGAAAGCAGTGGCTCTACGACGGCGGCATCCACATCCCCCTGGTCATCCGAGCGCCCGGCATCGTCAAGCCCGGCACCGTCACCGACGAGTTGGTCAGCGCCATTGACTTCGCCCCAACCGTCCTCAAACTCTGCGGCATCGAGCCGCCGAAGCACATGCAGGGCCGCGTCTTCCTCGGGCCTGAGCGCGACAAGCCCCGCGACTACATCTTCGCCGCCCGCGACCGATGCGACGAGACCGTGGACCGCATCCGATGCGTCCGCGACAAGCGGTGGAAGTACATCCGCAACTTCATGCCCGAACGCCCCTGGACCCAACCGAATTATTACAAACTCAGCTCGTACCCCATGCTCGGCCTCATGTACCGCCTCCACAAACAGGGCAAACTCACCCCCGTCCAGGACCGCTGGTTCGCGCCGCGAAAACCCGTCCACGAACTCTACGACATCCAGGCCGACCCGTGGGAGATAAACAACCTGGCCGACGACCCCAAGCATGCCGACCAACTCGCCAGAATGCAGCGCGTCCTCGACGAGTGGATTCGACGGACCAACGACCAGGGAATGAAGCCCGAGGACGACCAGGCCCTCAAGAGGTTCCTCGAGGAGCGCCGCAAGCGCGGCCGCCTCGACTACAGCAAGTTCGACTTCCTCCGCTGAGCCACCCAGCCCACCGGGAGAATCG
>CAYYCI010000816.1:0-1606 GCA_964470215.1 uncultured Planctomycetota bacterium | reverse complement strand
GCCACCTCTCGCTGCGCTGGCGGGCGAGCCGGGTGCTCGGCAAGCCGTACTACTTGACTGTGGAGCCGACGAACGCTTGCAACCTACGGTGTCCGCTGTGCCCGACCGGTCGGCGCACGCTTGGCCGCAAGACAACCCGCCTGCCTTTGGATCTCTACAAGCGGTGCGTTGACGAACTGGGGCCCTATCTCATGAAGGTTGGCTTGGCCAACTATGGCGAACCGCTCTTGCACCGGCACATCGTCGAAATGATAGCCTACGCCAAGGCGCGGGGGTCTAGGGTTGTGATGGCGTCCAATGGGATCCTGCTCGAGAAGGCCGGGGCGCGCGCTCTCGTGCAGGCGGGTCTCGACCACATTTGGATATCGTTCGATGGCACAGACCAGGAAACCTACGCCAAGTACCGCGTGGGCGGCGAACTGAATGGGGTGATCAGGGCCGTGCGGGCGTTGCTAGAGGCGCGGAAGTCGTTGGGGCGGACCAACCCGTTCATCGAACTTCAATTCCTGGTGATGAGGCACAACCAGCACCAAATCGAGGACTTCCGCCGCGTGGCTGACGAACTCGGGGTCGACGGCCGGATCATCAAGCCCGTGAGTTTCAACGTCGCTGACTGGGACGACCCCGACGTCCGCAAGACCTTCTTCGGGGAGTTCTTCCCCGAGAACGAGCAATACCGCATCTACAGGCGCCGCAGCGACGGTTGGTGGTGGAAGAAGGACAAGTTGGACTTCTGCACCGCCCCCTGGCGCTCGATGACCGTCCTGGCCGATGGGAGCATCGTCCCATGCTGCCGCGACCCACGTGGCCGCTACACCATGGGCAACGTCGCTGATGGGGTCTTGAAGGTTTGGAACAACGAGAAGTTCAGAGCCTTCCGCCGCGCGCTTGTCCGGGCGCGCGAGAAAATGGACATCTGCAAGGTCTGCCCAGGAGAGTGACCGACGGCCATGCCTGAACTGCCTTTCGTCTCCGTCGTCGTTGCGGCCTACAACGCCGAGAAGACCATTCGGCGATGCCTGGAGGCGCTCCTGGCCCTCGACTACCCCGACTACGAGATAATCGTCGTGGACAACAACTCGCGCGACCACACCCGCGCGATCGTCGAGGAGGTGGCCGCGGATGCGCAGCGCCCGATCGTGCTCCTCGACGAGCCGCGACCCGGCTGGCCGGCGGCGAGGAATCGCGCGTGGCACTTCTCGAAGGCGCCTCTGGTGGCGAACATTGATGCCGATTGTTTCGCCGAGAAGGATTGGCTCCGCCGCCTGGTCGAGGCCCTCTTGGCCGACGAGGCCGCTGGCTGCGCCGTGGGCCGCACGAAGGTCGAGCCGGGCAAGACCCTCCCCCAGCGCCACTACGCCGCCTGCGACCCGTTCAACATCGAAAAGTACGTCTACAAGACCGAACGAGCGGCGGGACGGTCGTGTCCCTGGGGCGGAGGGAACAACTGCTTCCGCCGCGAGGTCTTCGAGGCCATTGGTGGCTACGACGATGCGACCTACACTTCGGGGGCGGACCGCGAGTATCACCGCCGCATGGAAGAGCAAACGTCCTATCGCACCATCTACGTGCCCGAAGCCCTGATCTGGCACACCCCGCGCGGCTC
>CAYYCI010000815.1:0-1607 GCA_964470215.1 uncultured Planctomycetota bacterium | reverse complement strand
GCCCGACGTGTCGCATCCCGGCCCGCTGGGCGACGAATCCCGTCCCCCAGACCAATGCGGCGAGGAAAAGCAAAAGGTCGGCCTTGTAGACCGTGGCTGTGCGCCTTGCCATGCGGCCCTCTGTCCTTCAGCGGAGGAAGATCGGCGAACTCCACGCCCACTGGTCGTTCTTCTGGCGGAGGCGCACGTAGTAGCAGGCGGGCGCGCTGTCGTCGTCCTCGACCTCCAGCCACCAGACGAACTCCCAGGGCAGGGGGGCGCGGTGGAGGCGCCAGGCGGGCGAGTCGATCCCACCGAGATTCCCCGACTTCGCCCCGGCCACCAGCCGGCGAAGCGGCACCTCCACCCTCTGGCCGTTGAAGACGGCTTCGACCGCCGCCCCCAGTGGCATCTCGACCTCGAGGCAAATCCCCTGGGCCGTGTTGGTCACGTTGTTGGGGTGGCCGGTGCTCCGCGCGGTGAAACGCACCGCGCGCTCGCCATCACGCTCCCAGTGGGCGGTGTGGTATTCCGTCGAAGAGCCCGGCTCCTTCTCGACCGGCGAGACGACCTCCTGGCCCCTGAACCGTGGCTCGACCCCCAGGATCGCGCCGTCGGTTATCGCCAGGCGAACGTCCCAGTCCGTCTCCTTCCGCTTCTCGCCCCAGCCCACCTCGAGGAAGATCAGGGTGTGGAGCGGGTCGGTCGGGGGCTGCTGGGGCACGTCGCACTCGGAGAATCGTCGCAACAGGCGGCAGTTCTTGACCACGTCCACGCAATCAATGACGCCTCCTGCGCGGATCTCGATCTGGATGCGGCGCCGGGCGGCGAGCGGCAGGACGGAGCCCATCGGCGCGCCGTCGAGGGCGACTTTCAGTTCCACGCGGTCGCCCGTCAGGGCGCAGGTCCGGCGTGCGAGGAGAGCGTCCCAGATGGCCTGGCGGTCGAGACTCCTGGCCCAGAGGGCGGTGCGGCCGTGGCCGTAACTGCCGGGATGGGCGCTGTGGTGGTCGGTGCCGCCGATGAAGCCGAAGACGTGGCCCTCGAGCAGGCCGAATTGCATCGTGCTCTCCCAGTCCGACGGCCCCATCGAGTGGAGGAAGGGCCTGGGGTTTTCGTTTCCCTCGGAGCAGCCATGCATGGAGATGATTTCGACGACGGGTGCCAGGTCAGGGTCGAAGGTTCCCCAGTCTATCCCGCGCGCCCCGCGGCGGTAGGCGATGTGGTGAGGGAAGGCGATCGCGGGCCGGCCCTGGTCGGCCAGCGCACGGAGGCGGCGATGGAGATCGGCCAGGTCGGTCGGGTAGAGGATTTCGCCCGCGAGGTCGCGGTAGAGGATGGTGCGGTCCCCCGTGGCGGAAAAGTGGACCTCGAAACTGGGAAAGAGGACGAATTCGCCCTCGGCGTTGGCCTGGCGAAGCACCTCCAGATAGCGACTCCATCCGGCGCGCAACTTGGCGAAGCCCTCATTGTGGAAATCAATGATATACTGGATGCGCGGGTCGGGCGGCGGCATGTCCGGCCAGTGCGCGTGGCCGGTCACGGAGACGAAATCGAGTTGTTCGCGGGCGTTGGCCAGGGCCTCCTCGAGGGTGCCGTGGCCATAAGAAATCCCGCAGTGATTATGC
>CAYYCI010000814.1:0-1608 GCA_964470215.1 uncultured Planctomycetota bacterium | reverse complement strand
TCAGGCCAACTCTTCGACATCCTCGTCGGGTCCCTCTTCCACCAGATGATGAAGGTCAAGGAGAGTTGCTACCAACTCGAACGCTACGGCCCGCAGTATGCAGCGTTGCGCCGCGCGGTCCGCGGCCCCAAACCGCCGGAGAACGCCGAGGTGTTTCTGCGCGAGGGCCAGCGCATCCTCCAGCGCGCCCGCCGCGCGCTCGGCCAGGACTTCAAACACGCCGTCGAGCTCTTCAACGAGGCCGCCGCCGCAGCTCGCCACGTCCTCGCCGAGCACCGCGACAACCCCGTCCTGGCGCGGAACCTAATAGACAATGCCCAACTCGTCGAGGCGGTTTACGGCGCGAAGGGCCTCTCGAGACTCCTGGCCGAGATGTACGACGGGCGCCCCGCGCTCGGCTACCTGACGGCTGCCAGCGACCTCTACGAGGGCGGTTGGTACGAGCGCGCGAGGGCGCTCTGCAAACACGCTCGTAAACTCGAGCCGAAGAACGAACTCGCCACCAGACTCTTGCGGAAGATAAACGCCGCGGCCCAGGCCCACCTGGCCGGCGCTTAGTCGGCGGGGAAGAGCATCGCCTCGGCAAACTCCACCGTGAAATCCCCCAGGCCGCCCAACTCCAGATACTCGACCTGGCGCGAGACCGCCTCGGCCAACAGGCGGTCCTCGACCGAGGCGAGAGCCATTCTCGCCCCGGCGAGAGCGCCGTTGCCGATGAAGCGGATGCGAGAGTGTTCCACCGGCGGCAGGAGGCCGATCCGCACCGCGTTGCTACGCCGGATGAAGTTCCCGAAGCCCCCGGCCAGCAGGATAGCCGAGAGGTCCTCATCCGCCAGCCCCAGCCGCTTCTTCAGAATCTCTATCCCCGCCCTGATCGCGCCTTTTGCCAACTGAACCTGGCGAATGTCGCGCTGGGTGAGAACGACCGCCTCGTCCAGGCCGCTTTGGTCTTCACCAACCAGGATGAACTCCAGTCCCTGCTCTCCGGCCACGACGCGGCTGCGCAGAGCCTCGGGCAGACCGGCAGGCAAGTCCTCGGGCGGGAGGAGGCGTCCCGAAGGCTCCATGATCCCCGCCCGGAGCAACTCGGCCACGGCGTCAATGAGCGCGCTGCCGCAGATTCCCTTCGGAGAGACGTTTCCCACGACGCTCACCGCCACGTCCTCGCCCAGGCGCACTTGTTCGATTGCTCCCGGGGCGGCCCGCATGCCGTGGCGAATCCGCGCCCCCTCGAAGGCCGGCCCGGCAGCGGTCGAGCAGGCCACAAGGCGGCCATCGAGCGCCATGACCATCTCGCCGTTGGTCCCGATGTCCACGGCCAGGGTCGGCTCCCGGCGCTCGTGTAGACCCGCCGCCAGGATCATCCCCACCGTGTCGCTGCCGATGAAGCCCGCGATGTTTGGGAGAACGTGGACGCGCCCGCGCTCGTGGACCTCCAGGCCGAGTTCGGCGGCTGGGAGCGTGAGGCCCTCGCGGACCACCGGAGCGAACGGAATGCGGGCAATTTGTTCCGGGTCGAGGCCGAGCAACATGTGGCTCATGGTGGTGTTTCCCACGATGGTGGCCTCGTAGATCTCGCCGCGTGGCACCCCCGAGCGCTCCTCGATC
>CAYYCI010000813.1:0-1616 GCA_964470215.1 uncultured Planctomycetota bacterium | reverse complement strand
CCCTCGATGAGGCCGTTGAGGGCGTCAATGAGGGCGTTGAGGTTGTTCTTGACCTCGTTGAAGTCGCCGTTGTAGGCATCGGTGATCCTCGGTGGGATGTCGCCCTTGGAGACCCGGTCGACGTATTCGGCGGTGACGTTGAACGGGGCGATGAAGGCGTCAATGAGTTCGTTCACTCCGGTGAGGATCTGGCGGTCGGCCCCCTCGAAGAGGTCGGCCCGTGCCCGCTCGTCGAGCTTGCCTGCCTTGATCGCCTCGACGAGCCTGGCGACCTCGGCCGCAAGCCCGCCCCCTTGTGCCTCGGGGGCGCGGTTGACCACGATGTCGGTTGTGCTTGCCATTGTCTCGTTCTCCTTTCTCTTGCGTTGCTCAGCCCTGGGCGGCGCCAGCCGCGGCCACGGCGGCGCTCTCGCCTGCGGTGAGCACCTTGCTGATGTCGAGAAGAATGGTGACCTTGTCCTCGGACTTGCCCATTCCGAGGATGAAGTCGGTCTGGACGGCGGCCCCGAAGGATGGGGCGTCCTCGATGTCCTCCCCTGCTATGTCGAGGACCTCCGAGACCCGGTCCACTACCACCCCCATCTCCATCTGGCCGACGTCGACGACGATGATGCACGTCTCGTCGGTCTGCTCGGCGGCCGGCAGGCCGAACTTCAAGCGAAGGTCGATCACCGGGATGACCTTCCCCCGCAGGTTGATCACTCCCTTGACGAACTCGGGAGTGCGCGGGACGGCGGTGATGGGCATCATGCCGATGATCTCGCGGACCTTGAGTATCTCGAGGCCATACTCCTCGCCCGCGAGCACGAAGGTCAGATACTTGCCCGCCTTCCCGCTCTGGCGTTCGGTTGTCGCGGAAGCCGTTGCTTCCCCCATCTCCGTGCTCCTTTCGCTCGGATGCTGCTGTGGGCAACCACGCCGGTTCGCCCGTCCTCGGTCCGTTTCCCTTGCGACTCTATCCTGTCATTTTCCTCTCCTTTCCAATGCAAACCCTGGCCGTCGTTCGGCATCTATCTCCTTCATCCCGCCGCGCGCCGCGCGGCGGCGGACGCTCCGCCCTGTTGCGCGAGTTTGACCACTCCGCCGGGGTCCAGGATCAGGCCCACGCGGCCATCCCCCAGTATGGCGCCGCCCGCTATGCCGGGAACCCTCCCCAGGCCATCGCCCAGCGACTTTATCACCACCTGCTGCTGACCCAGCAGGTCGTCCACCAGGAACGCGCACCGCTTGCCCTCGGCCTCCACCGCGATCAGGAGAGCCTCGTAGGGGTCGGTCGCGGCCTCGGGTATCTCGAAGAGTTCGTGGAGGCGGACCACCGGCAGGAGGTTCCCGCGCAGCATCACCACCTCCCCACGACCCGCGATGGTCGAGACGCTCCCGGGCTCGGGCCGGAAGCTCTGCTCGATGCTCACGGTGGGCAGCAGATAGCGCTCGGCGCCCACCCGCACCAACATCGCATCGGTTATCGCCATGGTCAGCGGCAGGCGGATGGTGAAGGTCGAGCCTCGCCCGGGCCTCGAGGCCACCTCCACCCTCCCGCGCAACCCCTCGATGCTCTTGCGCACCACGTCCATCCCCACGCCCCGGCCCGAGATGTCCGTGACCTCCTTGGCGGT
>CAYYCI010000812.1:0-1617 GCA_964470215.1 uncultured Planctomycetota bacterium | reverse complement strand
CTCAAGCGCTTCCTCTACGGCCGCATCATCCGGGCGATGGACGAGCGCCAGGCCAGGATCGCCGCTCAACTCGAGGAAGCCGAAAAGAAAAAGGCCGAGGCCGAAAAACTCGCCGACCAACTCCGAAAGAAAAACGAAGAACTCGAGGCCACCCGCGAGCAACTCCTCACCGAGATGCGCCAACAGGTCGAGGCCGAACGAAAGTCCCTCCTCGCCAAAACCCGCGAAGAAGTCGAGCGGACCCGCCACCAGTGGCTCGATAGTCTCCAACGCGAAAAGGATTCGCTCCTGGCCGACATCCGCCAACGAGTCCTCCACGAGACCTGCGCGATCACCCGTCGAGCGCTCGCCGACATGGCGAGCGCCCAACTCGAACGCCAACTCGCCGAGGCGTTCGCCACCAGGCTCGAGACCCTCCCCGACGATCAACTCCAAGCCCTCAGGCCCGGAGGCGACGGGAAACTGGTTCTCCGCAGCGCATTCGACCTGCCCGACGACCTCCGAGGCCGCCTCGCCGACCTCGTGCGACGGCGCTTCGGTGAGGGCGTCAATCTCCAATTCGAGACCTCGCCACAGCCCATCTGTGGCCTCGAGCTCACCTCCGGCAGCCAGAAACTCGCCTGGAGCCTCGACAGTTACCTCGACGACCTGGAGGAGAAACTCCGCCAGGCCCTCGAGAGCCTCCCGGCCTCCGAGAAGACCGAGCCAGAGCCCGAGGGGGAGAAATGAGCGAACTCGCCCGAGGCCTCGACCCGGCTTTCGCCGCGCTGGAGAAAACTCTCGCCGACCACCAGCCCCAGTTCCGCACCATCGAGGTCGGAACCGTCCTCTCCGTCGGTTATGGCATCGCTCGCGTCCGTGGGCTCGGCGGCGTCCGCTCCGAGGAACTACTCCGATTCCCAGGCAACATCCTCGGCATGGCCTTCAACATTGACCCCCACGAGGTCGGAGTGATCCTCCTCGACGAGAGCGAGAGCCTCTCGGCTGGCGACGAGGTCCGAAGGACCGGGCGTGTCCTCGACGTCCCCGTCGGCGAGGCGCTCACAGGGCGAATCCTCGACCCCCTCGGCCGGCCCCTCGACGAGCGCGGGCCGGTCCTCGCCACCGAGCGCCGACCCGTCGAGCGCGAAGCCCCGCCAATCATGCACCGCGACCCGGTGACCGTCCCCCTCCAGACCGGGTTGAAGGCGATTGACGCCCTGATCCCCATCGGGCGCGGCCAGCGCGAACTCATCCTCGGCGACCGCCAGACCGGCAAGACCGCCATCGCCCTCGACACCATCGTCAACCAGGCCGACAAGGACGTCCTTTGCATCTACGCGGCAATCGGCAAGCGCGGCTCGGCAGTCGCGGGGGTCGTCGCCGACCTCCAGGCCCACGACGCCCTCCGCTACTCCATCGTCGTGGTCGCCACCGAGGAAGACCCCGCGGGCTGGCAATTCGTCGCCCCCTACGCAGCCACCACAATCGGCGAGTTCTTCATGCAGCAAGGCCGCGACGTTCTCATCATCTACGACGACCTCACCCGCCACGCACGCGCCTATCGCCAACTCTCCCTCCTCCTGCGAAGGCCCCCGGGCCGCGAGGCATACCCCGGCGACATCTTCTACATCCACT
>CAYYCI010000811.1:0-1633 GCA_964470215.1 uncultured Planctomycetota bacterium | reverse complement strand
GCGCCGCCACGTTCAGCCCGCCGGCCACCAGGGCGCCTACGGCCAGCGAGCGCCAGGTCACGGCCCCTCGCACTGTCTTGGCCTCCCCGGGGTTTCGTCTCAGCCACCGTGGCTGGGCTTGAGGATGACGCCGAGAGCCTGTCCCGGCGAACCGATCAGTTTCTCACAGGCCGCCGGGGCCTCTTCGAGGGGGAAGATGTCGGTGATCAGCGGCCTGACCTTCAGGCGGCCGTCGGCGATCGCTCGGAGCGACTCCTCGAGGTTCCGCCTGGTCGTCCACCGCACGAGGACCTGGGGGTAGTCGGCGCCGTGTTCCCACGCCTCGTCGTGGTAGCCCGGGCCCGGGCGAGCGGAACTGCGAATGTCCACGTTGCCGAACCGCGAGGCCAGCCCAACCGTCACCGTCGCGCCTCCGACCACCACGACCCTCCCCCAGCGGTGGGTGTCGGGAGCGGGGAGCATCATTTCGTAGAGTTGGTGCAGGGCGTCGGTGGCATCGCCCCCGAAGGCGATTATCCCCGCGTCCACGCCGTGGCCGCGGCAGAACCCCCTGACCCGCTCGACCACGTCACCCTCGCCAACATTGAAAACCGCCTCTGCCCCACACTCAGCCGCGACCTCGAGCCGCAAAGGCAGGCGGTCCAGGCCGATCACATGGGTGCCGCACAGCCTGGCGAACTGGCCACACAACTGGCCGACGACCCCGAGGCCGGCGACCGCCCAGTTCTCTCCGAACTCCGGGGCGCCGCGCCGGACGGCGTGGAGCGCGGTGGCGGCCAGGTGACAAAATGCCGCTTCCTCGAACGACACCCCTTCGGGGATCGGCACCGTGAGGTTCACGGGCACCGCGGCATGTGAGGCGTGGAGCGCATAGCCGCCGCCCATGCAGGCCACGTGGTCGCCGACCCGGAACCGCTCGACCCCGTCCCCCAGGGCGACGACGGTCCCAGCGTTCTGGTAACCGAACGGCCTCGGCGGTGAGTCGGTGGGATTCGCACGGCGTTTGGCCACCCCGCCGAGTTCGGTGCCTGGACTTATCAGCGAGGCCGCGACCTCGACGAGCACCTGGCCGGCCCTCGGCTCGGGGACCGGCTCCTCGATGACCTGGATGTGGCCCTTGCCATCAATGGCGGCGGCTTTCCGATTCATGGTCCTCTCCTCGTCGGTAGCGGCTGTTGATGATACCCGCGCCGGGCGCGCGCGGCAAGGTCGCTTCCGCTGCCCCCGCCATTCACCGCAGAGACGCAGAGGACGCGGAGAGAGGACAAAGCAAAGCCACATCTATCAAGAAGCCCGGGACGGCACCGCGCCGGGACGTGTGGGCTTTGCCACGCTTTTTGCCCCGCAATCACCGCCCAGGCGAGAAGGAAAAGAATGTCTTGGCGAGGGTCGCTCGCAATGGGGGGAGGGGACGGGCGTCGGCCACGGCCTCCCCGCGGCCGACGCATTCTCCCCCCTCCTCTCAGCGTCCTCTGTGTCTCAGTGGTGAAACTCCGCACGACGCGGGGCAGGGACGCCCCGCCCACAAGGGATGATAGCGACGCGGGCCGAGACGCCCCCAAGGGATGATAGCGACGCGGGGCGAGACGCCCCGCCTACATGCCAGCGGCGGATTGGCGGATCAGGCGAAACG
>CAYYCI010000810.1:0-1634 GCA_964470215.1 uncultured Planctomycetota bacterium | reverse complement strand
GTCCCACTTGTCGCCATAGACGTACTTGCGGACATCCTCCAGGTCTTGGAAGTTCTTGACGCGGTTCACTCCGCCGGTCGTGGCGCACGCGCCGAAAGCGACGAGGACCTTGGCTCGCTCGCGAATGTGTTTGACCTTCTCCTCGTCGGTTGGTCTGGTGATCGAGCCCTCGACGAAGGCCACGTCGTAGTCGTCGCTGCGGTCGTCAATTGCCTCGCGGAACTCGACGATCTCGACGTGGGGGACGATGTCGAGGAGCTCGTCCTCGAGGTTGAGGAACTGGAGTTGGCATCCCTCGCAACTAGCAAAGGAGAAGAACGCCAGGCGCGGCTTGGCCATCTCAGATACCCTCTCTCAGTCTCTTGACTTGTTCGTAGGTGAAGACCGGGCCTTCCTTGCACACGTAGACGTTGCGGATTTGGCAATGCCCACACCAACCGAGCCCACATTTCATCCGCCGCTCGAGGGAACAGATGATGCGGCTCTCGGGAATCCCGGCGGACAGCGCCTCGAGCACTGCGAACTTGAACATCACCGGCGGGCCGATGATGACCGCCAGGGCCCTCGAGGGGTTGATGTCGATTTTCTTGAACAGGGTGGTGATGACCCCCACGTTCCCCGTCCAGCCCTCGGCGGGGCGGTCAACGGTCACGTGGGTGTCCACGTCCGGGCGCTTCTCCCACTCGCGAATGTCCTCGCTGAAGAGCAGGTCGCCTGGGGTCCGCGCGCCGACGAGGATGGTCACCCGCCCGAAGTCCCCGCGCTTGTCGAGAACGTACTGGATGAGCGAGCGCGCTGGCGCGAGGCCCAGGCCGCCGGCAACGAAGAGGAAGTCGGCGCCCTTGTGGGCGTCGGCATCGAAGCCGTTGCCCAGCGGCCCCCGGATGCCCACCGTGTCCCCCTCCCCCAGGCGGTGCAACGCGTTGGTCACAGAACCGACGGCCCGGACGCAAAGTTCGAACGCATCCACCCGTGTCGGCGAGGAGCAGACCGAAATCGGCGCCTCGCCGACCCCGAAAACGCTCACCTCGACGAACCCGAGGGGCTTGTGCCCCAGCGGCTTGCCGTCCTGGAAGACCAGCCGGAACCACTTCTCCTTCTCGGTGAACTGCTCGGCGGCCACGATCCTGGCGAGCTTCGGCAGGAACGGGCTTCGTGCCCCGGCCTCGGAAGCCGTAGTGGTCGGAGTGCTCATTGTCAGCGGCTCCCTGCAATCTGGGTGTAGGTTTCCACGCTGCTGATTTTGGCCATGCAGGCGCGGTCGCAGCGCCCGCAGCCCACGCAGCCCATGCGACCATATCTCTCGAGGATGAACTTGCCCTTGCGGAAGAAGCGGTGGCGCAGGCGGTCGCCGCGGCGCTCGCGGAAATTCTCCCCGCCGGCCACCTCCGCAAACTCCAGCAACTGGCAGGAGTCCCAGCGCCGCACCCGCTTCGCGGTCTTCAGGTCCAGTTCCAACTCGTCCTGGACATCGAAACAGTAGCAGGTGGGACAGACCAGGTTGCACGAGCCGCAGGAGAAACACCGCCGCCCCAGGGCCTCCCAGATGAGGCTGTCGTAACTCTCCTCCAGGATCTCCGGCAGGTACTTGACGTCGAAGGGCAGCTTGTGGCGGAAGGCGGCGTTCTGGGCCT
>CAYYCI010000809.1:0-1636 GCA_964470215.1 uncultured Planctomycetota bacterium | reverse complement strand
CAGGGGTGACAAAGTCGCTGTGGCGTCAGGGGGTGAGAGAATCGCTGTGGCTTGAGACCGGGTGCGGCAGTTCGTTGACTCCGATGGTGGTTTCTGGTACCTTGGCTGATGCTTCATTGTGTTTGGAAGACGGAACGGAGGCGAGGGAGTGCCTCACGCGCGCGGTCCGGAGGAATTCTTCGAGGTCTTCCGCGAGGTGCAGCAGTCACGGAAGGCCCGCGAGGAGAAGCCGGCGGCGCCTGATTCCGCTTCGGGCAAACCATCCGGGCGCCTGGGCGAGGCACTCACCGGTGGGCTGACCCTCACCTACCCGGCCATCGCTGGGTCGGTTGTCGTGGTCGTGTTGCTGGTGGTCGCCGGCTACCTGGTGGGGCGCCAGCGTGGTTGGCGCGCGGCGCTCTCGAGGGCGCGGCAACCCGCAACGGCGACCCCGACCACCAGGACGCTGAGAGAGAAGAAAGTCGTAGCGCCAGAGTTCATGGAGGACGGCACGGTCTTCACGCTTCTGACCCTGGGGCGCGAGGCGAAGGACCGCCAGAGCGTGGAGGAGGAGGCGAAACACCTGAATTCCTACGGTCCGTTCGTGGCGCTCGGGCTGACCGCCTATGCCTGGCGCGACCACAGTGGGAAGTTCCGTCTGTGTGCCAGGGGGATGAAGGGGCTGAGCGCCCAGGACCGCCAGCGGGTCCGTGACCAGGTTCGCAAGTTGGCCGCGCGCAGCGGCAAGCGTGAGTATCGCGACGCCGACTTCCTCGCCCCATGACGACGGAGACGGGAGGGAAGGAGCGCTCGAGTTGCGCACCGCTCCGGAATGTGTCCCCTGCATTTTGCGCCAGAGTCTGAGCGCCGCGAGGCGGGTGACCGATGACCCGTGGGTCCAGCGCAAGGTGCTTTTCGCCTTGATGGAACACCTTCCCACTCTGAACTTCGACCGAACCCCGGCCGAACTGTCCTACGACGCCATGCGGTTCACGTGTAAGTATCTGGGCGTGGCGGACCCGTTCGCAGACGACAAGCGCCACTTCACCGAGAAGATGCTCGCCATCGAGGACCAGATGCGCGCCCGCATCCGCCAGGCCCCTGACCCCCTCCTGGCCGCCGTGAGGTTCTCGTTGGCCGGCAACATGATTGACCTGGGGATACTCGACCCCGAGGACGTCGAAGAAGAACTGGCCCGCGACGCCGAACACCTGGACCTGGCTATCAACGACTACGCGGAACTGAAGGCGGCCATCGGGGAGGCGCGCTCGGTCCTCTACATCCTCGACAACGCAGGGGAGGTAGTCTGTGATAAGTTGGTGATCGAGCAACTAGGGCGGCCGGAGGTCTGGTGTGTGGTTCGGAAGGCCCCGATCATCAACGACGTCACCCGCGCCGACGCCGAGGCTATCGGTCTGGGCCGCCTGGCGAAGTTGGTGGACATCGGCACGGAGGCCCTGGGGGTGCCGCTTAGCCAGTGCTCGGCCGAGTTCAGGGGCCTGTTCGCCTCCGCCGACCTCGTCATCAGCAAAGGCCAGGCCAACTTCGAGACCCTCGACGAGGCCGAAAGGCCCGTCTTCCACATCCTGCGGGCAAAGTGTGAACACATGGCCAGTTTCCTGCGCGTCCCTCTGGGCAGCGCGGCACTGGTCCGAAC
>CAYYCI010000808.1:0-1651 GCA_964470215.1 uncultured Planctomycetota bacterium | reverse complement strand
CGTTGATCTGGCGGCAGGCGCTGGTGACGTGGATGGTGCCCTTCTGGTACCAGTAGTCGGTGGCGAAGAAGTCGTAGCAGTTTCCGGTCTTGCGCCTTGCTCTTCCGCCGAAGCTGACGGCCAGGTAGGGCGGGCCACCCATGAACCAGCACATGATGTCGATGTTGTGGACGTGTTGCTCGATGATGTGGTCGCCGGACATTTCGACGAAGTTGATCCAGTTGCGGGTTATGTATTCGATGTCGTTCCAGCCCTTCTCGCGCGGGAATGCCCAGGACTTGCTCCCGCACCAATAGACCACGCCGCCCCAGATTGTTCCGATCTTGCCGTCCTCGACGAGTTTCTTGGCGCCCAGGTAAGTGCCCTGGTGTCGGCGCTGGGTGCCTGCGACCACCCCGAGGCCCTTCTTCTTGCCCTCTTCGCCGGCGGCGATGACGCGAAGGCCACCGGCTGGGTCCACACACACGGGCTTCTCCATGAAGACGTGTTTCCCGGCCTTGACGGCGGCCTCGAAGTGTAGGGGCCGGAAGACCGGCGGGGTGGCGAGGAGGACAACGTCCACGTCCGTGTCCATCATCTTCTTGTAGCCGTGGAAGCCGAGGAAGCAGCGGCTATCGGGGACCTCGGAGCCGCGTTGCTTGGCCAGGTCGCGGGCCTGGGCGAGGCGGTCGGGGTAGAGGTCGCACAGGGCGGCGACGGTCACTGAAACGCCAAGGTGTTTGCCGGCGTCCAGGTTGTTGACCATTGCCCCGCGGCCTCTTCCGCCGCAGCCGATCAGCCCGATCTTGAAGGTCTTCTTGGCCTGGCCGCGGGCGGTTGCCCCGAGGATGGTCAGCCCACCGGCGGCCCCAGCGGCTGCCACGGCGTTGCGCATAAAGTCCCGACGACTCGGTTTCCTGTCCACTGAGTTCACTCCTCCTAGTCTCCTGTGAGCCTCTGGTCTCAAGGGTACAGGTTCGGCCCTTTTTTGCAAGCGGCAGGGGCGATCCACCAAGGGACACGAAGGGGGTCGAGGTGCGCCGGCCACGGCTGTTCCGTGGCCGAGGCGGCAGCTTCCCCCTGGTGTCTGTGTTGGTCCGTGTGGGTCCGTGTTCGTCCATGCTCGTCCATCCCCCAGCTCCCGGTTGGTTCGTATTAACACGGACGAACACGGACAGACACGGACAGACACGGACAGACACGGACGGAGACGAACGGGCGCCAGGGGGGTTCAGAAGCGCTCGGCCAGGTCGCGAGCGATCCGGCTCCAGGCAGTGAATCGCTCAGGATGGTGTTCGCAGGTGTGGGTGTCCTTGAGGATCATCTCGACGACGCAGCCGCGCGTGACCTCGAGGGTGTGGCGGATGTAGTCGCGTGTGCGCCCGGGCGAGAAGTCACCGACCAGGTGGGAAGGATGCGGCTTCCAGGAGAAGATGGCGCGGCGGTCGAGTTGCTCGGCGCACTTCTCGACATCCGCGAAAGGCGAAATCGAGATGCGGCGTATGTGCGGTATCTCGAGGACGTAATCCAATTTCCGAGTGAGGTTTTCGCAACACCCGTAGCCGTTGAGCCCGAACGGCTCGAGGAGCCGCTTCTCGTACTGGAGCGCGAACTCGTAGTGCATCTCGGGCGAGACGAGGGCCAGTTCCTGCGATTCGGCCGAGGCCCACAT
>CAYYCI010000807.1:0-1661 GCA_964470215.1 uncultured Planctomycetota bacterium | reverse complement strand
TCTCGTCAATGCGAGTGTCGTTGGTCGTGCGCGAATCACCTACAATCTCGGGTCGCCTCCGACAATCCCCCCACCTCTTGCTTCTCCGCCGCCCACTCCTGTAGAATGCCGGCAAAAGGAGGGCAAGCCATGACCAGGGCCGCCTTCGCCATATTCTCGTGCGCAATCGCCATCTGGGGTGCCGCCCGCGCCGACCAGGAACTCCTCCTCTGCGCCTTCGAGACCGACAGCGACCTCCGAGCCTGGGACTACACGGCCGGAACCCCCCGCCTGGTGTCCGAGGGCCACACTCAGGGCCAACGCGCCCTCGAGATCACCTTCGACCCAAGAGGACGATACCACCCCGCCTACATCTACTGGCGGCGCGTCCGAGGCGACTGGTCGGCCTACGACGCCCTCGCCCTCGATGTCTTCAACCCGAATCCCGAACCGATCCCCGGCTACATCCTCGTCGCCGACGAGGCCTGGCTACGCAAAGGCCGCACCTACTGGAACCGCCACAACGGCTCGCGAACCTTCCCGCCCGGCCGCACCACCTGGATCGTTCCCGTCCGCGGCCTCTACCGCGGAGAGGCAGGAAGCCGAAACAACGACATCAAACGCAACATTGACCCCGACCAGATCGTCCGGGTGGATTTCGGCTTCGGGCGAAAGGGAACCACAGGAAGCGTCATCATTGACAACCTCCGCCTCATCAAGGCCACCAAACCCCCGGGCGTCTCGGCGTTCGACTTCGGACCGCCCAGCCAGCCGCTCATGCTCGGCTGGACACCCGTGACCTGGAACACCCGCTACACCAAGGCCCGGGACTACGGCTGGGGGCCGCGCGGCGGCACGCCCTGGAACGGCGCCGCGCGCGACACGGGCTTCGGCGGCCCCCTGCTCCAGGACTTCTGCGAGGCCGGCGGCTACAACTTCCACGTGGACCTCCCGCCCGGCAAGTACCGCGTCGCGGTCTTCTACGAGAACTGCGGCTACTGGGGCGGCGAGCAAGCAAGGCAGACGTGGAGACGAATCCTCGTCGGTGGCAGAGAGGTCTGGCGCGAAGACCGACCCGACGGCCCCGCCCACGCGCTCTACCGCTTCGAGAACGTCGAGCCGATCGGCGTGGACATCTGGGATACCTACATGAAGTCCGAGATCGCCAGGCCGGCGGTCTTCGAGGCCGAGGCGGGCGCCGACGGCCTGACGCTGCGCTTCGAGGCCGACAGGGTGTGGGGCAGCAAGGTCGCCGGCATCGCCATCCACAGGGCCGGCGACCCGACGGGCGCCAAGTGGCTCGCGGGCCAGCTCGACGCCCTCGCCGCCGACTTCCGCTCCAAGGCCGTCTGCCTCGACAACCCCGCGCCGCCCCTCGAGGTCTCCGACGAGTGGAAAAAACTCGGCTTCGTCGCCTGGCCGGTCCGACTCGAGGGCGCCATCTGCCCCAACTCGACCCCACCGGAAGACGCCCCTCCCCCGTCGCGCATCGTCCTCGGGGCTCTCGCGGCAAGGGGGGAGAGCGAATGTTTGGCGTTGGCCATCAGACCCACGAATGTGACCGGCGAGGCGTCGCTGGCATTTCGATGGACCCGCGCGCCCGCGCCGCTCCCTGCGCAAGCGTTCCGAGTGTGGTACAACACCAGCCGCGGCTTCGGCCAGATCGCCTACCGCATCAGGCC
>CAYYCI010000806.1:0-1666 GCA_964470215.1 uncultured Planctomycetota bacterium | reverse complement strand
GTGCGGCAGGCGTAGCAGTGGCCGCAGCCGATGTGGCCCTCCCCGCTGACGCGGTCGCCGGGTCTGACGGAGCGAACGGCAACCCCTGTGTCCTCGACCAGCCCGACGAACTCGTGGCCGGCGACCAGCGGGGGCTTGATCCTGCCGGCGGCCCAGGAGTCCCACTCGTAGATGTGGCGGTCGGTGCCGCAGATGCCGGTCTTGGCCACGCGGACCAGGACGTCGCGCGGGCCCGGGGTCGGGACGGGCACATCCCCGATCTCGAGCCCCACGCCAGGTCTTTTCTTCATGATGGCTTGCATGGCGGGAGCGCCTCCTGTAGAATTGTCCAGGTCGAGCGTCCAGCACGACGTTTAATATACTGAACTCATGGCCAAAGTCAATAAAAACCCGAAAAAAACGAGAGAAAAAGAAAAGCCCGGCAGGCCCCAGCCCAGCCCCTTCGGGGGGAGGCTGCGCGCCGCGCGCCTGGCGCGCCACCTGACCCTCGAACAACTCTCGGAACTGGCCGGGGTCTCGAAGGCCATGCTCAGCCAGATCGAGCAGAACAAGGTCAACCCCACCGTGGCCGTGATGCTCAAGATCGCCGCGGCCCTCCAGGTGAGCATGGACGAACTCATCGACGTTCCCACCCGCAGCAACATCATCCGCATCATCCCGGCCAGCGAGGAGCGCTACACCTTCCTCGCCGAGCCCGACTGCACCATCCGCACCCTCAGCCCCCTGAACCTCGAGAAGAACATCGAGTTCTACCGGATCACCCTCGAGCAAGGCGCCGAACACTCCAGCGAGCCCCACTACCCGGGAACCGAGGAATTCCTCTACGTCAACCGCGGCCGGGTCCGCGTGACCACCGGCCAGCAGGAGGCCGACCTGAACCGCGGCGACGCCATCCACTACCGCGCCGACGTCCCACACTCGATCGCCAACATCGGCCGCAGCGGCGTCGAGGCATACATGATCGTCCACTACCGCGCCGACTGACCCCCGGCCACCCCGTCCGTGCGCGTCCGTGTTCTGTCCGTGTCCACGTCCACTCCTACGTGGGCAGGGCCTCTCGCCCCGCCGCACCCCCATCCAGGGTTTCGCCACAGGTGGGTCACCGCTTCTGGTCCGATGCGCGGCGGCCTACGTAAGCCATTGCTGCGCATAGTGCTACGTCCTCCGGCAACGTCGTCTGGTGGCCGGATGCGGGGCATGAGCCTCCCAAAATGGCTTTGTTTCGCAGAATTAATATGCCGCCCCCACAGACGGGCCAGCCCGCGCCCCTGGCGGCAAACGCCGGCCGCCTGCTCCCTCGTCATCCCGACCATTATTCTCACCACTCAGGGATTCCGCAGGTCCCGCCCAGTGATCCGATTATATCGTTGATCCCCGATCTGTCAAGGTCAATAATCCACCAGCCGAATTCCTCGGACGGCCGCCGGCCTCGAAGCAGGGGGTTCGGGGCGCGCCGGAGATGGTTCGGGCACGACGCCACGGCGTCGGTGGGGCCGGGATCGGCGCCGCCTTGCTGGCAATCGTCCTCGCCCGCGCACAGGCTGGAAAGGCCAAGAGGACGAACGAAACCGGCGCATGGTCTCGAAGGGGGCCGGGGCTGTGGGCTTTGGCACGCTTTTGTGCACCGTGGATTTCCAATACAGGCGAGAAGGAAAAGAATGCTTTG
>CAYYCI010000805.1:0-1671 GCA_964470215.1 uncultured Planctomycetota bacterium | reverse complement strand
GTAGCGGAAGACGGTCTTGCCGTCGCGCTGCTGGGTGGGGAAGGGGCTGAGGTGGTCGAGGATGTGTTGCCATTTCGCCCTGCGGTCGGCGTCCACGCCGAGTTCCTTGCTCAAGTCGAGCAGCGTGCGGAAGACCATGCGGATCAGGCCCAGCGAAAGCAGGGGGTTGACGTCGTGGGGCGTGTGGCCCTCGTGGATGGCGTCGTTGTAGTCCACGTAGCGGCCGTTCTCGAACTTCAGGTAGTCCTCCCAGAAGTCACCCACCTCGCGCAGGAAGGGGTAAGCGGTCTTCCTGGCATAGTCGAGGTCCCAGGTGGAGTAGAAGCGCATGACCATGTTCACCGCGGCATAGGAGGCATTGCTCTTCTGGCCCCAGAAACTCGCTCCCGCTCCCGAGGTGATCCCCCACGGGCCGATGCCCACGGGGTAGTAGACGCCGCGACACTTCAGATGCTTGCGGGCGTAGGCCCTGGCTTGTGGCAGGTACTGGATGATTGGCGTCTCGTAACAGGTCGCGGTGTCCACGTGGTTCGACGAGTAGAGGCCCCAGAAGGGCGCCTGGTGGTTATAGTTGAGGTGGAAGTCGCCGGCCCAGGCTGGGTTATCGGTGGTGATCCAGTTGCCGAAGAGTCCCGGCGGCACCTTGCCCGCTCGGCTGCACGAGGCCATGATGTAGTGGGAGCCATACCAGAACTTCTCGATCAGCGGGTCGCCGATCTCCACGAACGACTTTCCCCAGAAGGCCCGCCACCAGGCCCTGTGGCGTTCGCGCAGGGCGGGGAGGTCTTCGGCCTTCAGCGCGGCCAGGCGCCCCTTCGCCGAGGTCAGGGGGTTCTTGGCCTCGAGGTTGCTGAGTATGGCGACGGCGATCGTGGCGCCCCGCCCCGGCTCGACGGCGAAGCCGAGTGTGCCTTGCCCGGCGGCTCTCGCCTGCGCGCCGACCACGCGCGCCGCCACGGCCACCACGCGCCCGTCCTTCGTCCCGGGCGGGTCGGCCCGGCGGGTGAACCATACGATATGGTCGTCACTCTCCCCCCGTTGCCCCGGCAGCGGGCCGGCGAATAACTCCAGCGAAGCCTCGAGGGGCCGCCCGGCGGCCGACAGTTCGATGATGAGCAGGTTCTCCGTCGCCGCAGTCCACGAGCGGGTCTTGAGTGTCGTGGTCTTGTTGGCGAAGGTGCCGCGGACCTCGGCGTTGAGCAAGTCCTGCTCCTGGCGATAGGACGCGCCGGCCAGGGCCGGGGCGGAGACGGTCACGCCACCAACGGTAATGACACGGCGGCGGGAGCGGCTCCAGAAATCGTTCTTGCCGATGTGCCATCGCTGCTGGTCCGGGCGGCCGGCCAGCACCACCCCAACGTCGCCGTTGCCCAGGAGAGGGCCATCCACAACCTTGCGGCTCGGCACCAGGCGCGGCGGGGCAGTGAACACGGCCTGATACTTGCCGACGATGCGCAGTGCCTCGCGAGCCACGGCATCCTCTCCGGCCTCTGCCCGGAAGCCCGAAACAGCAACCAGGAGGGGGAACAAGATGTAACCGCCAGGGAACAGTTTGCCCATGTGGTGTGCTTCCTTCAATGTTCACTCGATGACGAACCAGTTCATGCCCTGGGCCTCGACGCGGACGGGTATTTCGGCGCAATAGTTCCGGTCCAGGCGATATTCCTTGGG
>CAYYCI010000804.1:0-1675 GCA_964470215.1 uncultured Planctomycetota bacterium | reverse complement strand
CATTCCTCCACGCGAGTGCCTCGGCGACGGTTTTGCAGTCGGGATGGACGCCCTCGATGTGGCATGTGCCCGTGGACGGGTTGATCATCTTGAGATAAGGAACACGCCAGCCGTGCCAGAGGGGGAGCATGAGCAGTTCGTAATCGCCGGCCCGGTCAACGCACTCCGCGCCGAGATCGCGGCAGAGGCGCTCGACGCCTATTTTCCTGACAATCTCCCGCAGGACATCGCCATTGCTTTCCTGGAGCACGAGATGGGCATCGAGGCGGTCCGAGGGCGTCTCGGCCACGGCCTTCGGCACGAGGACGCCGTTGAGCGACCAGGTGAGGATGCCGTCGCGCCAACGGACCGCGGGGCCGCCATCGCGGTGCAGGCGCCCTTCCTTCAGGTGGAGTTCGGCCGGCCGGTCGCAAAGCACCACGACACCCTCGAACGGACACCACCAGAGGCACGACCGAGCCGCCACCACACAAGCCTCCAGAAACCGTCCGTCCGCCCGACCGTCCCCTTTGCTGAACACGTGGTGGCAGAACCAAGCGGTGGCGACCACCGCGATGGCAACGCGGCACGGGGCAAGACCGGCCGCCAGGGGAGCATAGGGCGATCCACGCTCCAACTGCTGGAACGAGACCTGTCGGCCCGAGTAGCCCATGAACGACCTGAGGAGAGCGTCGAAGCCGTCCGAGAGCGATCGCTCCCGCCGGAACTCCCCGAGGGACGCAGCGCCCAGCAGGGTCTGCCACGATGGCGCCATTGCTTCCCAGAGCGCCCGGGGCATGTCGGGCGCGAGCCGCCATTTCCACTCCTGCGAAAGCGATGAGCAGTCGCCGGCCATGAGTGCGATGCGGTAGCCGAGTTCCATCGCCGGCAGCGAGTCGAACCAGACGAACCGAATGTTGTCGTCCTTGCCAGCGGTCCGGTAGGCCGTGCGGATCGCCTCGGCGGCGGCCGGCCGGTCCGCTGGCTCGGTGGACGTGGCGACGCGAACCCACATCTCCTCGTATTCCCGATAGAGGGCGAGGAATTCGTCCCGAGCCGACCCCAGCATTCTGGTCAGAGCGCGAAGGTCTTCCATCAGTCTGCCGCCGCCAGCGCTTCGTCAGAAAAGTGGTCGTAGACCCGAACCCTGCGAACCTGGTAAACGCCGGGCGGCACTGTGATGGGCTTGTGTTCCTCGTGACGCACCGTGAACGGGGCTGCGGCCCGGCAGTAGAGCACGCCTGCACTCTCGAACACCTCAATGTCGTCGGCGACAGCGTGCGCGTGGCCCGTGGCCTCGCCCTCGGCGAGGATGTGTCGGCCGTTGCGCCTCGCGCGCGGCAATGCGTTGGGCGGGATGGCCTCCGCGGACTCGATCAACACGTCCCCTTGCTGGTAAAGCACCTTTCTCCTCCTTGTCCCCGGGGGCCCTTCTGGCCGTTGCCGATCACAGGTGGGTGGCCCGGCTCCATAATATATATACCAACGATGGTGCGACACATGCGGACGCACCCACATCGGGTTCGCTGGGTGAGAGGGCTGACAGCCTGGGTCAGACCAACAAGTCCTGGTGGTCGCGCGCCGCGCAGAGCCGCAGGGATGGGGGCAAGAATTTGTGCAGAATTTTCTGCAAATACTTTGATCACCCTGTGCCGCAGGTCACCCGCGAGCATCAGGGTATGGCCTCCGCGGATCG
>CAYYCI010000803.1:0-1681 GCA_964470215.1 uncultured Planctomycetota bacterium | reverse complement strand
TCAATCCGCCCCTGGCCGCTGATGCCCGCCACGCAGTAGAAGCCGAGGCCCTCGGGCATGGTCAGTTGCCCCTTGACGATCATCCGCTTGACGTCGAAGAACTTCCTGGCCTCGTCGGGGACGAGTTTCTCCTCGACGCTGCCATTCTCCTCGCGGACGACCTCTGGCTTTCGGCGGACGTATTCGTTGAGGTAGTCGAGGGGCATGGCCTCGAGTTCGAGGGCCTCGACGGCCACGTTCCAGTCGAGGCCGAGCGCGGCCTCTTCCCTCGAGTACGGGAAGCCTTCCCACTCGGCCAGAATGTTCCAGTCGGTCGGCTCCTGCGGCTCCATGATGCACACCCCGGAGCCGAGCGAGTGGGGGTAACTGTCGCGAAGGAAGATCACGTCGCGGGGCTGGGGCTCGAAGACGTGCATGTGCTCGAGCATGGCCTGGCGGTCCTGGTTCTCGAGCCAGGTCATGAACTGCTCGCGGCTGATGTCCTCCTTCCACCCTACCCAGGTCTTGGCCCCGGGCCTGGTGTCCAGGACGATCCACGCCTCGTTCTTGCCGTTGGGGTCGTTGAGGTACTTCTTGGAGAATTCGGGAGAGGGGTGCCAGTGGACCGGGATGTGGGCGTCGTCGCCCACGTCGAAGATTTTCACCAGGATGCCGAGTTTGGGCCCGAAGCGCTTGTAGTGGGCCTCGCCAAGACACTCCACAGGCAACTCGTTCAGGAGGTCCTGGAGAAGGACGACCTCGCCACTGGGCAGGTAGATGCGGCTGAAGCCCTTGTCGGGCGGGTTCTCGCGTCCCGGGGTGATCGCGCGGTTGGTCGAGAAGAACCACTCCTCGGAGCGGAAGTCGTCCTTGGGATTCTGCTCGCCCATGAACTTCGCCCGCAGTTTGCCCCCGTTGTAGAAATGCAGATAGGTGTGGGGCGCGATCCTGACCGGCGCCTCGATTGCGCGCTTGAACTGCTCGCGGTCTGCCATGGTCCAACCTCTCCTTTCTGGATTTCTTCCGCCCGCCTCGGGCGCTCCTTCACTATAAATGCCGACGCCAGGGCGTGTCAAGCCGCTTGACGCGCCGGGGGCGCGGCCCTATAATCCACTTGGAACGTCCCGCCTCCTCTGGCGCACCCGGAGCTACGCTATGCCCCGACTCGACATCCGGCTCCGACACTCCACAACCTCCAACGGCCAGCCCGTGACTTGGGTAAAGGTCGAGGGGTTCATTGATGCCTCGACCGTGCTGGAGTTCGAGAACGCCATGGAACTCGTCCACCGTAACGAGCAGGGCGACGTGGTCCTTGACTTCAGCGGGGTGCAGTATACGAACAGCAGCGGGATCGGCACGATCCTCAACTACCGCAACCTCCTGCTCCAGGACGGCCGGGAGCTGTTCCTGATCGGGGTCAATCCCCAGGTGCGGACGACCTTCGACCTTCTGGGGCTTTCGGCGGTAGTGCCCTGCCTGGCCGACGAGGCTAGTGCCGAGGCATATGTGGCGAGCGGTCCGCCCGGGGAGCGCGATGCGGGGGCCTTCGCGCGCCGGCCGCTAGCCGCGGAGGCCAGGGCGCCGGCGCCGCAAGAGCCTCCGGTCCGCCCGCGGGACATCACGGGATGTAGCGTGCTGCTCATCGCGCCCGAGGAGAACCGCTTCACGGACGTCACGCGCATGCGGCTGCTCACCCCCAATG
>CAYYCI010000802.1:0-1683 GCA_964470215.1 uncultured Planctomycetota bacterium | reverse complement strand
TAGGGCGCCGCCGTCAGGACCAACACCGCTGCCACGAAGAACACCGAGAGCACGAGATTGAGCGTGCCGCCGAAGCCCGAGACGATCTTCGCGGGGTTCTCCTCGCGCAAGTTGGGGAAGACCGCCCCCAGCCCCACGCTCAGGCCCGACACTCCGAAACACACGACCACCAGCGCCACCACGTGGTGCCAGATCGTCATGGCGGACAGGTCGAGCATGTAGTCCGAGATGAAGACCAGCGGAAACGTCACCCCCAGCGCGGCGACGAACGAGAAGAGGAACTTCGACCACAGGAGAGTCCCGCGCCCCACGGGCGCCAGCCCCAGAAACCAGAACCGCCGCCCCTCCAGGCTCAGGAGCGGAAAGACGAAGCGAGTGGTCACCGTGGCCAGCACGAGGCTGGTGGCGGCCAGGTTCAGAAGCGCCGTCAGGTTCCGCCACACCTGCTGCGCCACGTGGTAGGAGAAGGTCCGGAGGTTGACCACGTAGAAGCCCATCAGGCCGAAGAGGATCGCACACTGGGACCACTGGACCGGGTCGCGGACGAAGGTCCGCCAGTCCTTGCCGATCAGGAGCCTCGCGGGCGGGGCCCACCGCGCGAGAACCCATCGCCCGCGAGCCATCCGGCCGCGCGCCCCGGCGAGCGACCGCGCGCGCGACCAACTCACCCGCAGCAGCCGTCCGCCCGCCCCGTGGCACACGACCAACACCACAGCGGCGTTGCTGCTGAGCACCAGGAAGAAGTAGAGACCGTCCCACAGTTCGCCCCGGGCCGCCGCAATCAGGCCACGGGCCACCCAGTAACTGGGCAGGAAGAGGTTCCTCGAGACGTTCAGCCGGCCCAACACCCTCGGCAGCCAGGACTGGAGGTAGAGCGCCCCGGCCCGGACTTCTCCGTGGACCCACACAACCGCCCAGAGACCGAGAACCAGCCCGAGCACCACGAGCCAGCCCAGGAGGCGCTTCACCCCCTTCGGCACGCAATGCGCAACCAACAGAGCAGCCAGGCTCCCCGCCCCCGCCGCCAGAGCCACAAATGGCACGAAATACGCGACCAACCAGAGCACGTAGTGCCATCGGAGCCCGACACTCACCCCGTAGCCCAGCATCAATGGCAACCCGAGCACCATGAACGCCCAGGAACTGAACGTCAGCGACTCGAGGAGTTTGTAGAGGAACACCGCCCCCGCCCTCATTGGCCAACTGAGCAACAGGCGCGTCTCGTCGCTTCGGTAGAGACTGCCGAACGAAATGATTGCCGTGCTGAAAAACAGCATCACCAGCAACAGTAGAAAGAAGCTCGACAGAAGTGTCTCGACCAGCAGCCTTGCATCGCCGAGGAACGAATGGACGAATCGGAACCCGGCCAGCGAGGCGAAAAACACCCCGAGCCAGAACCCCGTGCCCATCAGCCCCACGACCACCAGTTTCAGGAGGGATTGGCGGGGGAGGTCCCTCGCCGCGTTCACCAAGCACCGTGCCCGCAGCCACAAGAGGGCGCTCAGGCGCGCCGGCCCTCGTTGGCGAGCGCCTTTGGCATTCCCGGAAGCGGAGCCCATGGGGGGTAGCCCTTTCTCAGGTCCCCGCCACCACAAGAGCCTTGGCAACCGCAATAGTCAGTAACCACAACGCATCAATGGGAAGTTGGCGATCTGCCCTGCGGTCGAAAAGAAACCGCGCACG
>CAYYCI010000801.1:0-1694 GCA_964470215.1 uncultured Planctomycetota bacterium | reverse complement strand
GCGAACTCTACGTCCGACTGCGCAAGGCCCCGGAACTCCTCGCCGAGAAACGCGCTCTGGAAGAGCAACGCGCACAGGCCGCAGCGACCGCCTAGGAGTATCAGAAGGGCGTGAGGGCCGCCGAGAAGGAACTCCAGCGCCTCCTGACTGAGGCCTACAGCTCGCGCTTCCGCGTCGTCGAATACGCACGCGATGACCGCACCCCGGTCAAGAGCACCCAGATAAAGATCATCGTCCTGGGAATAGTGCTCGGCCTGATGACCGGCGCCGCTCTTGTCGGCCTCATCGAGTACCTCGACCAGACCTTCAAGACCATAGACGACGCCCGCAACTACCTGGGCATCCCGGCGCTGGGCGTCATCCCCGCGATCTTCACCCCGCGCGACCACAGGCGAAGGCTCTGGTTCCGAGTCCTCGCCGTCAGCTCCGCGGTCTTCGTCGTCGGAGTGGCCGTGGCGGTTTACCTGACCGTGCCCGCCACCAGGGACTACCTCCAGATGGCCTGGGTGCGCTTCCGCGAGTGGATGGAATACTGGTGATTCCCACAGCCCGAGGCTGAGATGTACGAGAAGTTCTTCGGCTTCACCGAGAAGCCATTCAACCTGACCCCAGACCCCGACTACTTCTTCCTCAGCTCCGTCCACAAGCGGGCCCTCGACTACCTGGTCTACGGCCTCGAGTCCGGAATGGGCTTCATCCAGATCACAGGCGAGATCGGCTCCGGGAAAACAACCCTGATAAAGAGCCTCCTGCGCAACCTCAGCCGACAGGTCAAGGTCGCCTACGTCATCCACTCGAAAGGAACATTCACCCAGATCCTGCGGATGATCCTCGAAGACCTCGAGGTCGTCGAGGTGGACCGACGCCTCTCGAAAGAGGCCCTCCTGAGCCGATTCCGCGACTACCTGGTCGAACAGGCTCGGCGGGGAAACAGCGTCGTCATCATCATTGACGAGGCCCAGAACCTCAGCGTCGAGGCCCTCGAAGAACTCCGAATGCTCTCCAACTTCGAGACCGAAAAAGCCAAACTCCTACAGATCGTCCTCGTCGGTCAGCCCGAACTCCGCGACCTCCTGCGCAGACCCGACCTCGAGCAACTCCGCCAGAGAGTCACCGTCCGCTTCCACCTCTACCCCCTCAGCGAGGACGAGACCCGCGCCTACATCCGCCACCGCCTCAAGGTCGCCGGCTCGGATGGCAGCGTGCGGTTCACCGTGGGCGCATGCCGCCTCATCCACCGCTACTCGGGCGGCCTGCCCCGGCTGATAAACGTGGCCTGCGACGCCACCCTGCTGGCCGGTTTCGTCGAGGAGCGGCGGGTCTTCAGCGAGAAGTTCGTCCGCGAAGCCCTCGCCGAACTGGCCGACGAGCGCCCCGAAAGGCTCACCGAACCCGAACAGCCCGAGCCCCCGGCCACTCCCCGGCGCCGACCCCGCGCCCCCCGCGTGGTCGCGGCCGTCGCTGCCGTCCTCGCGCTGGCAATGGCCGGCGCACTCGTGGTCGCCGGCTCGGCTAACCCCCAGGCGGCGGGGGGATTGTGGCGTACGATTCTGGAAGTTTTCTCGAGATAAGGCGCCCGCGCCCAGACAACACACGGGCGCCCACAGCTAGAAGCGAGGGAGTGTCGTGTCCAAGATCCAGAAGGCCCTCGAGAAGGCCAAAGCCCAACAGCAGCCCTCCACCCCCGCCCACCC
>CAYYCI010000800.1:0-1701 GCA_964470215.1 uncultured Planctomycetota bacterium | reverse complement strand
CTTCGGTTGTGTTCTTCGAGTTCGGCCTCCACGAGGAAAAGCGAGCGGACGGTGTTGGGCGGCCGACCTTTGCAGCCGGTCAACGCCCAGGGCTTGGGCGGTGGCGGTCGGAATCCGTCGTCGGGCAAGACCACCGGCTCCATCATCTGACCCAGGTAGGCATCGGCCAGGACGACGACGGGCATGCGGTAGTTGTCGGCGAGCTCGAACGCGCGGGCGGTGAAGTCGAACATTTCCTGGACGCTGGCTGGTGCGAGGACGATTGTGCGGTAGTCGCCGTGGCCGCCGCCGCGGGTGGCCTGCCAGTAGTCGGCCTGCGAGGGCCCGATCCCGCCAAGGCCCGGCCCGCCTCGCTGGATGTTCACAATCACGGCGGGGAGGAAGGACGCGGCGAGATAGGAGATGCCCTCCTGCTTGAGGCTGATGCCCGGGCTGGATGAGGAGGTCATGGCGCGCTTTCCCGCCGCGCTGGCGCCATAGACCATGTTGATGGCGGCCAACTCGCTCTCGGCCTGGATGAACACCCTGCCCAACTCGGGCATGCGGCGAGCCATGTAGGCGGTGAACTCATTCTGCGGGGTGATCGGGTAGCCGAAGTAGGCGTCGCAGCCGGCGTGGATGGCGCCCTCGCCCGCTGCTTGGTTTCCCGCCATCAAGAGGCGACGTGGCATGGTTCGATGGTCCTATTTTCCCACTCGGAGCCTGTCGCCGAGGTGGCGCTGGAGGCCCGCCTCGAGGACCAGGCGATGAGTCTCCTCGATGTCGTAGGGCACGCGACGGAACGTGATCGAGTTGTCCTCGAGGTCCAGGATGGCGAAGGCGGCGTCGGGATTGCCGTCGCGGGGCTGGCCAACGCTCCCAGGGTTGACCATATAGGGGGTCATGAACTTCATCTCGAGGCGATAGCCGTCCTCGATCTTCCGCACGACCTTGCCGTCGCCGATTATCATCGGCAGATGTGTGTGGCCGAACAGGCAGAGGTAAACCCCGGCGTACTCGGAGCGGAAGTAGCGGTAGTTGGCGATGGCGACCTCGTTCGAGATGATGTATTCGTCGCGGTCACGCGGCGAGCCGTGGACGAGCAGGACCCTGTCCTCGAAGAGGTCCTTCTCCGGGAGGCTCTCGAGGAACTGTCGGTCGCCCGGGGAGAGGACTCTCCTGGTGTACTCGACTGCTTGTGCGGTGGCGGCGCGGATCTGGTCGCTGTCCTCGCCGAGGGCGTATCGGTCGTGGTTGCCGCGGATGGAGTGGAGTGGGCGGGTCTGGAGTTCGGCGATGACCTCGTGTGGGCTGGGGCCGTAGCCGACGAGGTCGCCGAGACAGATGATGGCGGCGACCTTCTGGCCTTCGAGGGCCTCGAGGACGGCGCGCAGCGCCGCGAGGTTCGAGTGGATGTCGGCGATGATGCCGTATCTTGGCGCAAATGAAGGCATCAGCACGCCCTGGCGACCGTCGCTGCCCGGTTGTCAGTCTCGCAGGAGCCTCAGCGCTGCCTCCGGACAGACCAGTGTGCAGTTGAGGCATCCGCGGCACTTGGCGTTCTGGACTATCCGGACGGCGTAGATGCCTCGGGCGTTTGGCTCCGGGGCGAGCTCGAGGACGCCACCCGGGCAGAATGCCACACACAGGCCGCAGCCCTTGCAGAGGGCCTCAGCGACCTCGACGACCACGCGGGACCGCGCTACCGCCCCAGTTGAGTTT
>CAYYCI010000799.1:0-1713 GCA_964470215.1 uncultured Planctomycetota bacterium | reverse complement strand
GTGCGGAAGCCCAGGCGCGAGAAGTGGGCGAGGCTCTCGCGCCGCTTCTTGTAGTACCAACACACGATCACCAGGTCCTTCGGCACGAACTTCCACGACCCCGTGAAGTCGCCCTCGACCAGGTAGTAGTTGTCGTGGGCGTTGTGGTTCGGGTCGAGCATGTCCGACCAGATGAGGACCTCGGCCCCGGGGTTGACCTGGCGGATGATGGCGACCTGGCGCGTGATGCACTCGCCGAGAATCCGGGCCATGGAGAGTTTGCGCGCCTTGCAGGCGGCGCAGGAGCCGCCGGCGCGGATTTCGTCCATGCTCAAGAGCCAGCGTCTGGGAGCCAGGTGGCGCTGGATGAGCCGCGCCTGCTCGCGCCATATCTCGTAGAGTTTCGGCTCCGACATACACACCGAGACCTGGCCACGATTGATCGCAATCCCGTGGTAGTAACTCACCCTGAGCCGCTCGCCCTCGCGGACCGGCCCGCCTGGGAGGAGCCTGATGGGCGGCGGCTCGTGGTCGAAGCGGAAGTTGAGTTTCGGGTCGCTCACCGGCGCGAAGTCGCGGCCTTCGACCAACTCCACCCCCGCCTCGGTCCGCACGCACAGCGGAGTGCCCGGTCGGCGAAGGACGTTCAGCAGCCCCACTTCCTCGATGGCCAGGTCGTCCACCCAGAAGCGACCGCTCTTCCCTCCCCAGCAGCCCACGTAGAGCCGCACCTTGCGGTAGTCGAGGCTGTTGAAGCCGAGGGTTATCTTCCGCCAGTCGGTGGTCGCTGGCACACGCGGGTCCCACGGGGCGAGCGAGCGCCCATCGGGAGCGAGCGCGAGGAGGCGCAAGCAACCGGGCGGCCCGAGCCCGTCGGTCTTCACCCAACACGAGACCCGATAGCAGCGGTGCGGGGCGACCTGGACCTCCTGCATCAGGCGGCCGTGGCCGTGTGGGAAGCGGCCGAAATTCTCGAACCGCAACGACGCCCGGCCGCCGTGGCGCACCTGCGTGTCCACGAAACTCACCTCGCCCGGGCGGTCGTGGGAGCGATAGCCTCGCAGGTGGTGCCCCGCGTGGTCCTCGAAACCACCGTTGACCACCCGCACCGGCGGGTCGGGCGCGAGGCGCGCCAGCCCGCCCTTGGCCACGAAGAGCGCGTCGCGGACCGGCAGCCCCGCGGCCAGGTTCCGGTCGTGTGCCAGCACACTGCCGCCATAGCCCACCGAGAAGACGATCGGGATGATCTCGACCCCCTTCTCGCGGCAGATGGCCTTCACCGCCTCGAGGCGCTTGAAGTAGTCGGGCGATTGCAGGTCAAGGCGGTCGAGGCCGGCCGAGAGGACCATGCCATTCAGGCCGTGGGCCGCGGCAGTGGTGACGATGGAGCGGATGTCGGCCACATCCTGGTCGCGCCGAAGCCCGCGCGAGACATAGACCCACCGGAGCGGCAGGACCTTGGTCCCGCCGAGGACGCTCCCCGCGAACGCCGCCAGAAGAATAATCGCCAATCGCATCCCCGAGCCTCCTGGAAAGTGCCGGGCGACCAACCGCGCGCCCACACACACAGGCTAGTGAATCGTGGGGGGAAATTCCAATGGGGATGTCTGCGGGGGCCGGTGGTGCACAGGCTGGAAAGCCTGTGCCACCAGCCTGTTGCCGGGGTGGGCCACGCACTCCACAGGCTGGAAAGCCTGAGACTATGAAGGAAACCCGCGCGTGGTCTCGAAGAAG
>CAYYCI010000798.1:0-1715 GCA_964470215.1 uncultured Planctomycetota bacterium | reverse complement strand
GCGAGGCCGGGGCCGCGCTCGAAAGGCCACTCACGCTTGGAGAGGTTTTCGAGCCGACCGATCGCACCCAGACTGTGGTGGTCGAGCGGCGACGCAGGGTGCCGGGCTCGGTGCTCTACGCGGTGGCGCTGATCGCGGTGATCGTGGCTGGGCTGTTCGGGCTGGCGCGCGTGGGGCGCAAGCCCGTCGGGCCGCCCACAATGAGCGTCAAGGTCCGAGTGGGCGAGGTCGCGCCGGTGGACCTCTCGTGGATACCCAGGGCGCGCGAGCCTGGCTGGCAGACGGGCCTGGAGCGAGTAGAGAGCATCGGCGTGCCGACGAATCCCCGGGTGGCCGAGGCGCGCAAGACCAGGTTCCGCACCTTCGTAACAGTCCGGGGAAAGGCGCTCGGCACGACCGAGATACCGGTTTACGGCTCCCCCACCGGAAGGGTCGTCTTGCAGGTGCTCGTCCGCGGCACCATGCCGGAGAGCGAAGAGAAGGTCTGGATGAGCAAGCCCGTGAGCGAACGCCGCCGGTATGGCCACCTGCTGATCGAGCGCGCGCGGGTGCTGGTGCGGCGCTCGGGGGTCGTGGACCACAACACCTGGCGTGTGGCCCACGACCTGGAGTTGGCCGCTCGCCTCCTCCAGGCCATTCCCGGTGAGCAGCGCCTGGCGGCGGAGGCGGCGCGAGAGGCTCGCAGGCTGCGCAACGCCCTCGAGCGGCGATTCGACGAGCTGGCCCGCAAACTCGACGTGCTCCACACCCAGGGAAAACTCGACGAGTGTATCCTGGTGGCCAGAGAACTGGTCGAACTCTTCCAGGACCCCTCGACCGAGGAACACCACATCGTCAACGCCTATTATGAGGGCCTCCTGGCGGAGCGCGCCCGGCGGGAGCAAGAGGCCCTGGAGAAGATGTAATGAGGCTGGTGGCCGAAAGCGGCGGTCAAACACTCTCGTTCCCATTGCGGCAAGGCGCCACGATCGTCGGCCGCCACTCCTCGTGCCACATCTGCATCCCGTCCCGCACGGTCTCGCGTCGCCATTGCCAGGTGGTGGTTGACGGCCCGCGGGTCTCGGTCCGCGACCTGGGCAGTTCCCACGGCACGTTCGTCAACGGCCAGAGGGTCGAGCGCGCCGAGCTCCGCGACGGCGACCGCCTCTCGCTCGGCGGCTTCGAACTGCGGTTCGAGGTAACCGAGGGCGTCCATCCCTATCCACAGGGCGCCCCGGCCGACGACATCGTGGTCGAGGGGGCGCCGCAAGCCACAGGAGGGGAAGATCTGGCCGGGGAGCCGCCGCCCGCACCGACCGACCATGCCGACATCCCCGACGAAGAACAAACGCCCGTGGACCAGAGCTTCCTGCCGCAGCCCTACACTGGCGGCCAGGAGACGGCGCTCGGCCCGGCCATGCAGCCTCAGTTGGTCGTCCGCGACGGGCGCTGGTACCTGCGCGACCCCAGGACCGGCCGCGAGGTCGAGATAGCGCCCAAAGGCGGCGAGGCCGCGGTTGCAGTGCCCGAGGTGCGCCGCCCGAACGTGCGGCTGCTGGTCCTGGCGGTCGCCGTGGCGGTGGCGGCAGTGGGGTTGTTCGCCGCGGTGTTCTTGAAGAAGACGCCACCGCCGCCCGGCCCCAGATACTCGGTTGCCGACTACAATAGCCACGTGGACGCCGCCATCGAACTCTTCGAGCAGGGGAAACTGGCCGAGGCGAAGCAACAACTCACTC
>CAYYCI010000797.1:0-1728 GCA_964470215.1 uncultured Planctomycetota bacterium | reverse complement strand
AGGAATTCCTCGTTCGAGGAGGTCTTGCGCATGAGGGCCAGCAGGCGGGTCATCACCTCCACGGGGCTGCGCTCGGCCAGCACCCGGCGGAGGCGGTGGACCATGCGGAGTTCGTCGGGCTCGTAGAGTTCTTCCTCGCGGCGGGTGCCGCTGGCGTTGATGTTGATGGCCGGGAAGATGCGCAGTTCGGCCAGTTGGCGGTCGAGGACTATCTCGGAATTCCCCGTGCCCTTGAACTCCTCGTAGATGAGGTTGTCCATGCGGCTGCCGGTGTCTACGAGGGCGGTTGCGATGACGGTCACCGAGCCGCCGCCCTCGATGTTGCGGGCGAGGCCGAAGAAGCGCCTGGGAACGTGCATCGCGCTGGCGTCGAGGCCCCCGGTCATCGTCCGGCCGGAGCCGCCGCCCTCGACGTTGAACGCCCGGGCCATGCGGGTGATCGAGTCGCCGAGGACGACCACGTCGTGGCCACACTCCAGTTCCGTCCTCACGTGGGAGAGGCAGAGGTTGACGAGGGTCACATGGTCGGCGTAGGACTGGTCCATGTTAGATGCCCAGACCTCGGCCTTGGTGGCCCGGCGGAACATGGTGACCTCTTCGGGGCGCTCGTCTATCAGGAGGGCAATGACACGCGCACCAGGGTGTTCGGCGATGATCGCGTTGGCGAGGTCCTCGAGAATCGTGGTCTTCCCGGCCTTCGGGGGGCTGACGATCAGGCCCCGCGTGCCCTTGCCGATCGGACAGAAGAGGTCCATCACCCGCATGGTCATCTTGGGGTAGCGCCCGATGTGGAAGCGCTCGTTGGGCGCGATGCTCACCAGGCGGTCGAAGCGGGTGCGACGCTGGAACTGCTCGGGGCTGAGGCCGCAGACGCGTCGGACATCGCGCAGCACGGAGCCGCGACGTCTGTCCTCCTCGATCGGCCCCTGGAGCCTCGCCCCGGCCGGCAGGTCGAGGGCCTTGACGATGCTCCTGGGCACGCTGGCGATGCTGCCCCGCGAGCGGAAGAGGTTCTGGGGGTCAACGAGGACTCCGCTACCGTCCTTGCGGAGTTTGAGGATGCCTTCGACTAGTTTAGCCATCACTGCCAGGGGTCTAGTAGTGTTCGATCTTGACCGGGCCGCCTGCGGCTGCGGAGGTCGGCAGGGCAGCGTCAATCTCCAACTCGCGCAGGCCGTCCAGGCCGGTCACCGGCGGCTCGAGGCCGTCGCGGACCGCCCGGGCGAAGCCCTGGACCGAGTCGGTGAACGTCTGGCCGAACGCCCCTCGTGGATTGCCGTCCGCAGGCTCCCAGAGCACTTCCGCCGGGCCGTCGCCCTCGGGATAGAAGATGGCCGGGCCGGTCAGATCAACCATCGTCAGCCGGCCGGCTGTGCCGAGGTACTCGATTCGCAGGATCTGGTGGCGGCGATTGTTGGTCACCCCGACCAGGGTTCCCGTGGTGCCGTTCTCGAACAGGAGGGCGGCTGAGCGTTGGCGGCCGTGGTCGCCGGGATTGCCCTGCATGTATGCGGCCAACTCCACCACCTCGCCGTTGAACCACCGCATCAGGTCAATGACGTGGCTCCAGCAGTCCAGATGGGCATAGACGTTGATGCAGACGGGCTTGCCGATGCGTCCTTCCTCGATGGCGGCCTTGAGCGCGCGGGCGTGGGGCGCGGTGCGATAGTTGAAGTTGATCCCGAACGCCTTGCCGCTGGCGCGCCAGGCGTCAATCATCTTGTGGGC
>CAYYCI010000796.1:0-1729 GCA_964470215.1 uncultured Planctomycetota bacterium | reverse complement strand
TCAGGATGATGATGCTCGAGATCGCCATCCCGAGCACCCCGATGCCGAAGATGTAGTGGGAGAAGATGTCGCCGGTCAGCGGGCGGAGCGAACGGGCGAGGTCGAAGGCGCTCCGCTTGATCAGCGTGGCAGCCATCTTCCTGTCGGCCAGGGGAAGTTTCTTCCGCAACTCGGCCTTCTGCTCATCGCTCAGTTCGGCAAACTTCTCCGCACCAAGTTCGTGCTTGAGGCGACCGTCCAGTATGCGGTTGAACTTCGTGGTCATCAGCGCGTCGGGCTTCGGATACTCCGGCAACTTTGCTTCCTCGGCCGTGGCGGGTTTCTGCCCGGCCACCCGATATGGCTCGCCGACAAGGCCAGGGTGATACCTGGCGTGGAACTGGCTCGCCGAGGCGATTACGACACACCCTGTTGCCAGGATGAACGGGACGAACAGACCGGTCGAGAGGTCGAAAATCGCCAGGCCGCGGGCGTTTCGCCGCCAGCCCTTTGCCAGCATCGAGTAGGGCAGGAGGAAGGTCATGTTGATCCCCACCGCGGTGGCGAAAGCGCTTATCATCACGTCCCGCTGCATGGCCACTATCATCTTTTTCCAATAGCCGGCGAATTCCCCAGTCGCCGCGACAGCGGGGCCGAGACTCTTAGCCGGCTCGGTCAGGATCGAAAGGTCGGGGATGACGCCGCGGAAAATCTTCCCCCACTCGAGCGCTCCAGCCAGGCTCATCTTGATGACCACGCCGAAAAAGCACACGATGATCACGCCCACCATCGCCTTCAGAATCCACTCGAAGATGCGGATGCCCCGGCTCCCGGTGTCGTAGAACCAGATGATGACCACACACACCAGCAGGATCGCGGCCGCGGCGATCACTTTCCCGGTGGTCTCGGGCATGGCCTGTGGGCCAATGAGGGTGGGGAAGAGGTTCAAGCGTGCACAAGCGGTGCCCACGCTGAACTGCGGGAGGCACCAGACCATGTTGGCTATGGCGGTGGCCAGCGCCCAGCCCCAGCCGAGCACCGGGTTGATCTCGCGGTTGACCACATCGAAGGGCCGCCGGCCGGTGGAGAGGGCCACGTAGCCGATCGCGCTCAGCATCACGACCCCCAGCATCATGGCCAGCGGCTGGAGCCACATGAGGCTGAAGCCTACCAGCATGCCCAGAAACAGGCTGCTCGCGAGAGAGCCGCTGCCAAGGGTGATGGCGCTCTGGAGCCAGCCCGGGCCGCTGAGCTTCGTGTATATCCACAGCCGGCTCAGGAGGGGCTTTTGCTCGATGCCCTGGAGCACCTCAGGCTCGCGGGGCTCCCCCCCTTTTCCCTCAGTTTCCGCCATCCTCGTTCTCCTTCCGCTCGCTCGCGCCCTCGATGTAGCGGCATTTCGGGAAGGCCGAACACCCGATGAACGTCCCCCGCCGGCCCTCGCGCTCGACCAGCGGCGCGCCACACCGTGGGCAGTCCCGGCCCACCTGCTTCGGCTCGAGCTTGATCCCCGCGGCGCTCAGCGCCATCGTGTTCTTGCACTTCGGATAGGCCGAGCAGCC
Source organism: uncultured Planctomycetota bacterium (assembly GCA_964470215.1). Classification (GTDB taxonomy): domain Bacteria; phylum Planctomycetota; class PUPC01; order DSUN01; family DSUN01; genus CAYYCI01. The sequence continues at coordinate 188 of CAYYCI010000796.1, read as the reverse complement.
CAGGAAGCGTCCGCGCCGCCCCCTGCGGATGACCATCGGGGCGCCACACTTCTGACACTTGACCTCGGTCTGTTGCGGCGCGGCCCGCTCGCTGCCCTCGGCGTCGCGCGTGTAGTCGCACTTCGGGTAGGCCGAACACCCCACGAACTTTCCCCGCCGGCCCTCGCGCTCCACCAGCGGCGCGCCGC
>CAYYCI010000795.1:0-1733 GCA_964470215.1 uncultured Planctomycetota bacterium | reverse complement strand
TCTGGTACACGCCCACCAGCGGCATCTGGCAGACCGTGTGGCTCGAGCCCGTCCCCTCGGCCTACATTCGCTCGCTCCACATCATCCCCGACGTTGGCGGACAGCGCGCCGTCGTGGAGGTGGACGCCGTGGGCGCGGATGGGTGCAGCATCAACGCCGAGGTGCGTGCGCAGGGATTCGCCGCATCGGCCAGCGTCGCGGGAAAGACCACCCTGGTCATCCGAATCCCCAATCCCCGTCTCTGGTCGCCCGACTCACCTCATCTCTACGATCTGGTCGTCAGCCTGAAGAAGGGCGGTCAGGTGCTCGATGCGGTCAAGAGTTATTTCGGCATGCGCAAGGTCTCGCTGGGCAAGGATGCCCAGGGCCGCACCGTCACCATGCTCAACGACAAGCCAATATTCTTCGTCGGCCCCCTCGACCAGGGCTTCTGGCCCGATGGCATCTACACCGCCGCCACCGACGAGGCCCTCCGCTACGACATCGAGACCATGAAGAAACTCGGCTTCAACTGCGCACGCAAGCACGTCAAGATCGAGCCCGACCGCTGGTACTACTGGTGCGACAAACTGGGCCTGATGGTCTGGCAGGACATGCCCAACGGCAACAACCGCACCCCAGAATCCCGCAAGCAATTCGAGCGCGAACTCCTCGCCCTCGTCAAAGGACGCTGGAACCACCCCTCCATCGTCATGTGGGTCCCATTCAACGAGGGCTGGGGCCAGCACGACACCGCCCACTACGTCGCCCTCATCAAGAAACTCGACCCCACCCGCCTCGTCAATAACGCCAGCGGATGGGCCGACAAGGGGGCGGGCGACATCAAGGACATCCACAGCTACCGTCGCCTCAACCACGTGGCTCCCGAGCCACGCCGCGCCGCCGTCATCGGCGAGTTCGGCGGACTCGGCCTCGGAGTGGACGGCCACACCTGGGCCCAGCGCCACTGGGGCTACACCGGAACCGCCGGCTCCCGCGACCTCACCAGGAAGTACGTCGCCCTCCTGCGCGAGTTGTGGGCGCGCCACCTCAACGAGGGCCTCAGCGGATGCATCTACACCCAGATAACCGACGTCGAGACCGAATGCAACGGCCTCCTGACCTACGACCGCGCGATCATCAAGGTCATCGTCGAGGATGCGGCGAAGGCCAATCGCGGCCAGTTCCCCCCACCGCCCGAGCGCAAGGTCATCGTGCCGACATCCGAACAAAAGCCCCACCCCTGGCGCTACACCACCGCCAGGCCACCCGCCGACTGGTTCAAGCCCTCATTCGACGACTCCGCCTGGAAGGAAGGCCCCGGCGGCTTCGGAACCAAGGGCACACCCGGTGCGGTCGTCCGCACAACCTGGAACACACCCGATATCTGGCTCCGGCGCGTGGTCACACTCCCCGAGGCCAAACTCCACGACCCGCAACTGTGGGTCCACCACGACGAGGACGTCGAGGTCTACATCAACGGCGTGCTCGCGGCGAAGGCCGGCGGCTACACGACGGCATACGAGGAACTGCCGCTGACCGCGGCCGGGCGCAAGGCGCTCCGTCCCGGCAAGAACCTCATCGCAATCCACTGCAAGCAAACCCGCGGCGGCCAGTACATAGACCTCGGCCTCATAGACCTCGTGCCTCGGAAGTAGGACGTGCGAACCTGCACACGGAGAACTGAAACCGCAGATCAAGGCGGATAATCCAGAGCAGTTTCGCACGCGCCAGAAATGCCGCGGCCCAGAACC
>CAYYCI010000794.1:0-1740 GCA_964470215.1 uncultured Planctomycetota bacterium | reverse complement strand
CTCCAGAACGACACCGGCGTGAAACTCCTCTGGGGCACCTCGAACCTCTTCGCCCACCCCCGCTTCCGCTCCGGCGCCGCCACCAGCCCATCCCCGGAGGTCTTCGCCTACGCCGCCAGCCAGGTCAAGCGAGCACTCGACGCCACCCGCTACCTCGGCGGCGCCGGCTACGTCTTCTGGGGCGGACGCGAGGGCTACGAAACCCTCCTCAACACCGACATGGGCCGCGAACTCGACCACCTCGCCCGATTCCTCCACATGGCCGCCGACTACAAGAAGAAAATCCGATTCAAAGGCCAGTTCTACATCGAGCCAAAGCCCAAGGAACCGACCAAGCACCAATATGACTTCGACGCAGCATCCTGCCACGCCTTCCTACAGAAATACGACCTCGTCCAACACCTCAAACTCAACATCGAGGCCAACCACGCCACACTCGCCGGCCACACCTTCCACCACGAACTCGCCTACGCCATCGCCAACGGCATCTTCGGCTCCGTGGACGCTAACCGCGGCGACCTCCTTCTCGGCTGGGACACCGACCAGTTCCCCACCGACCTCTACGACACGACCCTCGCCATGTACCTGATCATCAAGGCCGGCGGCTTCACCACCGGCGGCCTGAACTTCGACGCCAAAGTCCGACGACAGTCCACCGACCCAGAGGACCTCTTCTACGCCCACATTGGCGGCATGGACACCTTCGCTCGCGGACTGAAAGCCGCAGCGAGGCTCATCAAAGACAAGGTCCTCGACAAGTTCATCGCCGCCCGCTACCGCGGATGGAAAAGGCAACTGGGCCGGGACATCGAGGCAGGGAAGGTCGGCTTCGAGGAACTCGAAGCCTACACCCTCAAGCACGGCGAGCCAACCGTGCCCAGCGGCCGCCAGGAACTCATCGAAAACATCCTCAACGAATACATCTTCTGACCACCAAGGGGACGGGAGTCGTTTTCCCCGAGGAAAGCGACTCCCGTCCCCCTTTCTTCAGGTCGTGCCAAAGCCCACAGCCCCGGTCTCTTTCAAGCCCACCGGCGGCTTTCCTTCATGGTCTCAGGCTTTCCAACCTGTGCCGGACGCGGGCCGAGACGGCCCGCCTACCTGCCCCAGGTCCGCGAAGGCCAGTTGATGCCCTCGCCATAAGCCACAATATAGCAGCAACTTAGCGGCGCCTCGTCCCCAATGGCTTTGTTTCGCAGAATCGCCCTGCGCGGCGATCAAAAGATTCGCAGGTCCCACCCTGCCCCGATCATATCGCGGATCCCCGATCTGTCGAGGTCAGAAGTTCACCACGAGTCTGGCCCCGGTTCCGGGGGTTTTTTCAGGCGGCCAGGGTTCTGATGTGTTTCCAGAGCTCCTGGAAACCCCAGAAGCGGTCCCACTCGCCACTCGCACGCAGGCATCGCAACTGGACCATCGCCTCCGCGTTCCTCTCGGTCCAGGCCATCGTTGCTGTCCGCTTCATGCGAAGGCCCACGATGTGGCGGCAAGAACTCTCGACCACTCCTGAACCCATCGGGTGTCCTCTCGCCACGTAGACGTCATATCGCATGCGCTCGGCGTTGTTGACGAAGTATCTGTGAGCCTCCGCCAGAAGCTTCCGGGGGTCGTCATTGGCACAATCCCCAGGTGGCTCCCCCCAACTGGCACTAAGCCCAGCCAACTCTCGAACCAAGGCCTCCACCTTGCCCAGATATAGGTTCTTGGTCCATTTCTGCGACCACCGCCGTCCAGCCTCCC
>CAYYCI010000793.1:0-1753 GCA_964470215.1 uncultured Planctomycetota bacterium | reverse complement strand
CATCCGCACGCCGAACCTCGACCGCATGGCCGCCGAGGGGATGCAGTTCACCGATTTCTACGTCGCGGCCAGCGTGTGCACGCCATCCCGCGCTGCCCTCCTCACCGGCTGCTATCCCCAGCGGGTGAGCCTGCCGAGCGTCCTCTTCCCGAGGTCGAACGTGGGCATCAACTCCGACGAGATAACGATTGCCGAACTGCTCAAGGCCCAGGGCTATGCGACGATGTGCATCGGGAAGTGGCACCTGGGCCACCTGCCGCCCTTCCTGCCCACCCGCCACGGCTTCGACCACTACTTCGGCATCCCATACAGCAACGACATGTGGATCGCCGCGGGGATGAAGTTCGCCCCCGACGCCAAGCTCCCGCCAGGGGTGAAGCCCGAAGACCTGAAGGCCGGCGAGCGGAAGAAGAACGCCGTGCCATTGATGCGCGACGAGATGGTCGTCGAATACCCCGCCAATCAGGACACCCTCACCCAGCGCTACACCCAGGAGGCCATCCGCTTCATCACGGCGAACAAGGACCGGCCGTTCTTCCTCTACCTGCCCCACACGATGCCCCACGTGCCGCTCCACTGCTCCGAGCGGTTCCGTGGGAAGTCGAAGCGGGGGCTTTACGGCGACGCGATCGAGGAGATAGACTGGAGCGTGGGCGAAATCCTCAAGACGATCAAGACACTGGGAATTGCCGAGAGGACCTGCGTGGTCTTCACCTCGGACAACGGCCCGTGGCTCAGCAAGGGCAAGGCCGGCGGCTCGGCTCTCCCCCTGCGAGGCGGCAAGTTCACCACCTACGAGGGCGGAATGCGCGAGCCGTGCATCATGTGGTGGCCGGGCCAGATTCCCGCCGGGAAGGTTTGTTCCGAGGTCGCCGCCGCGATCGACCTTCTTCCCACGTTCGCGCGCCTGGCCGGCACCGAACCCCCATCCGACCGCATCATTGACGGCAAGGACATCTGGCGCCTGATGAGCGGCCAGCCGGGGGCGAAGAGCCCACACGAGGCATTTTTCTACCTCGCGGGCTACAACGTCCAGGCCGTCCGGTCCGGCGATTGGAAACTCCGCGCCGCCGGTCCACGAAGGAAAGGCCAGAAGCCGAGGGTCGAACTCTACAACCTCCGCCAGGACATCAGCGAGAAGAACAACGTGGCGGAGAAACATCCGGAGATCGTCGAGCGGCTGATGAAACTCATCGAGGAATGCCAGGACGACATAGGCCGAAACGGCAAGAACCGCCGCCCGTGTGGCCGAGTCGAGGTGAAAAAAGGATGAACATGAATCGAAGGGATTTCCTGCGCCGCTTCGCTGCGACCACTGTCGGTCTGGCGGCGGCCAGGCCCCTCATCTCGAGCGCCGCCGGGGCAGCGCCTGTCCGCAGGCCCAATATCGTCTTCATTCTCATTGACGACCTGGGCTGGCACGACCTGGGCTGCTACGGCAGCCGAATCTACCGCACGCCCAACATAGACCGTCTGGCCGCCGAGGGCATGCGGTTCACCGATGGCTACGCCGCGTGCCCCGTTTGCTCGCCCACGCGGGCGAGCATCCTCACCGGCAAATATCCCGCCAGGCTTCACCTGACCGACTGGATACCCGGCGGTCGGCGGTGGAGGAAACTGCGGCCGCCGGAGTGGAAGAAGTTCATGCCCCTCGAGGAGGTGACCATCGCCGAGGCGCTAAAGAAGGCGGGTTACGTTTGTGGCCACGTGGGCAAGTGGCACCTCGGCGGGCCGAAATACCGCCCCGAGGCCC
>CAYYCI010000792.1:0-1759 GCA_964470215.1 uncultured Planctomycetota bacterium | reverse complement strand
GGCCTCCGTTGCTCAGGGCGGCATTGACGTAAGGCCCGATGCGCACGAACGCCAGAAGGCGATTCTTACCGACGAGGTCGAGGAAGGCGGCGAGGTCGGCCTGGCCGTCGAAGCGGAACCTTCCCCTCGCCGGCTCGTGCAGGCTCCAGGGCACCGGCGTTTCCACCATGTTCAGCCCCGCCAGTCGGCTCTGGCGAAGGACCTCGGGCCACGCCTCCCGCTGGATTCGGAAGTAGTGGACGCCCCCGCAGCGCAGAAGGACCCGCCGACCGCCGACCAGGAAACCCTTGCTGTCGAAGCCGGCCTCGAAGCCCGTCGCAGGCTGGCGGAGGTTCGACGCCCCGAATGCCTGCGCGGCAAGCAACACCAGGAAAAACGAGACTCGCATCTTGGCCTTCTCCGTCCCCATCCTACCGTCGGCCATCCGCGCGTTCAATTCAGCCGGTAGAGGACAAAGTCCTCCCGCCGTCTCCCATCAATCTCGGGGCCGTATGCGGCCACGGGAGCGATGAACCCGCGACGCTCCATTCGCTCGAGCAGGCGACGATAGAGGTCGAGCGGGACGCCCTGGCGTTGTCGCCCGCGGTAGCGATAGGAGTAGGTGGAGGCCAGGCGGCCGAGTTCCTGCCAGTTGACGTAGAGGTGGGTGACGCCGAGTTTGCGCAGGCCGTCTCGCACTCGTTTCCCTGGCTCGCCCTGCCCGTCGGCCAGGACTCGCTCCAGCGGGCCGCGGTCGAACACACTCGAGGCCAGCACCCGCCGCCGACAATAGAGGGTCCTGGCCTCCCCCAGGAACAAGACGGTCGAGTCCTCCGGCAACTGGTTTATGCGCTCGACGATCTGGTGGCAGTAGGTCGTTCCGGCGGTGGCCTCGCGCAGGAAGCGCCCGGGCGGCTCCGAAAGCCCGAACCACATCAGCGGCGCCCACAACACGTAGCCGATCAGCACCATGTATCCCAGCGCGAAGCCGATGGCCCCGCCCACAGCCGCCCGCAACCTCGGCCCCGGGAGGGCAGCTGCCCCGACGCCCCCCACCAGCGCCATCAGCGGGGTCGCCGGGTCGAGAAACCGATCGAGGCGGTGCGTGAGGAAATACCACGACATCAGCCACAGGACGAAATGCACCGCAGGGAAGACCAACTCCGCCCTGTGGACCAGAAAGGCGGGCGAGGCCACGACCGCCAGCACTATCGTGGCGGTGAGAAGTTGGCCGATCGCCCCCGGCGACAGGACGTTGCTCCGCGACGCCCACAACAGCCCCCCCGCCGCCAGGAACATCCACCCCAGGTGGAACACGGGGTTCGAGAACGGCCGCTCGAGGGTCGAACACGCCAGCCCCACCACCGCGCACCCACACAGCACCGCTGCCGGCAACCCCGCGCCGATCTCTGCCGGCGGGAAGAAGCGCTCCAGCGAACCGAAGGCAACGAAGACCGTCGCCAGGTAGAAGACCGCTGCCGAGGAGCGCCTGTCGGCGAGGGCTATCGGCACCAGCGCAAAGAAGAATAGCACCGCCGAGGCAGGCGGCGCGTAGGCGCGCTGCGGCTGGTCGCGCCAGAATGCGAATCGCAGGAACCGCGGCCCCAGCCCCACGAATCTCGCCTCCCGGGGCTCGTGGGCCGCACGGAACCGAACGTCCTGTTCCGCCGACCAGTTCCTCCCGCCGAACACCCTGTAGAGCAACGGATAAACAGGATTGCCGGTGTTGATGGCGTTGCGGGCGAACCACGGGCCGGCCACGACCAACGCGACCCCGATT
>CAYYCI010000791.1:0-1763 GCA_964470215.1 uncultured Planctomycetota bacterium | reverse complement strand
ATTTGGGGTTTGGATTTGGCACAGGCTGGAAAGCCTGTGCCACCAGGTTCCAGTGTTGTAGGCGGGGCGTCTCGCCCCGCGTCCCGCACAGGCTGGAAAGCCTGTGCCACCGAGAAGAGGTTTGCCAGATACTGGAAAGCCTGTGCCACCGACCAGAGCATCGGTTGTTTGCTGAGGCTCCATGCCTTGCTTGGGCCATCGCGGGCCGGGACGGCCCGCCTACAACTCAGGATTGACCTTCGCGCCGTATGCTCCTGTAGGCGGGGCGTCCTGCCCCGCGTTCCGCACGGGCTGGAAAGCCCGTGCCACTGCGCTCGGTGGCTTGACCCTGGGCTGGCGCGGGGCTAGGATGTGGCCGGCGGGCCTGGTCAGGAGGAGACGATGACGGCCAACGCTGCGCTGGCCATCTTGATCGCGGCGGTGGGCCTGGCGGCGACTGGCGCCGAGGTGAGAGTGAGGGTCGAGGCGGGCGACCACCCCCACGACCAGGTGCCGGTGAGCGTTCTCGTGCCGGCTTCCGGCTCCGGGGAAGTCGAACTCCTCGAGGCAGAAACCGCGACCAGGGTGCCCTGTCAGTGTCGCAAGGAGGGGCGGATGGTCCGCGTGGACTGGCTGTTGGATTCGCTTCGGGCCGGCGGCAGGCGCGACTATATCGCTCGGTTCGGAGCAAAGAAAAGACAGCATCAGCGGGTTGCGGTGAAGCGGGAGCGCGAAGGGCGGGTGTCCTTCTACGTTGATGGGGATCTTTTCACCACGTACCGCTACGAGCGCTCGTTGCCCTATCCGTGCTGGTATCCGGTGTGTGACTCTTCAGGTCGGCGGCTCACCCGTGGCTTTCCCCTCGAGCGCCTGCCCACCGAGCAGACCGACCACACCTGGCATCGCTCGCTGTGGTTGACGTTCGGGGACCTCAATGGGGTGAATTTCTGGCAGCGGCCGCCGGGGAAGGGCGGGCCTCGGATCGCTCACCGCGGGTTCCAGTCGCTAGAGGGAGGAAGCACCTTCGGCGAAATGGTCGCCCGGTGGGACTGGCTGTCGGAGAACGGTGAGCGGTTGATGCAGAGCGCGGTTGTGTTTCGGGTGTGGCCGATTCGCAATGCCCGCCTGGTTGACATCGAGGTGAGCGTGCGGGCGAGCGACGGCCCGGTGAGGTTCGGGGACACGAAGGAGGGCCTGATGGCCCTCAGGGTGGCCACTCCGCTGGCTGAGATCAACAGCGGGCGGATCACGGACTCGCGGGGGCGGGTAGGGATGCGGCAGGTTTTCGGCCAGAGGGCCGAGTGGTGTGATTATTCGGGGAGGCTGGGGGAGGCGGTCGTGGGCCTCGCGCTCTTCGACCACCCGGCTAACCCCCGGCATCCGCCGCGGTGGTTCGCAAGACACTACGGCCTCCTGGCCGCCAATCCTTTCGGCGACAGGGGGCTGACCGGGAACCGCACGCTCGACGGCTCGTGGGAGTTGGCGCGGGGCGCGGCCGCGACGTTGCGCTATCGCCTCTACATCCACGAGGGCGGGGTGAGCGAGGCCCGGGTGGCGCAACACTACGCCTCTTACGCCCATCCGCCGAAGGTCATGTTGGTCGAGTGAGGGGGCTCAGGCTCGCGGGCGGAACTCCACCCCGGCGTTGGGGGGGCCGTGGTGTTTCGAGAGGATGCTGCGGACCGTCTCCTTCAGTTCGCCCAGGTCGCTTTGCTTGATCACGTAGGCGTCGGCAGCCCAGGACATGAAGTTGTCCTGGTAGCTGGAGTAGGCGGTGTGGATGA
>CAYYCI010000790.1:0-1774 GCA_964470215.1 uncultured Planctomycetota bacterium | reverse complement strand
GGTTTCTCCCGGCCCGTGGAAGCACACCCTCCGGTGGCACAGGCTTTCCAGCCTGCGCTCTTCCCGGGCCGAGACGGCCCGCCTACATGGCAATGGCGACGCCGGGGGCGAGGGCGGTTTCTCCCGGCCCGTGGAAGCACACCCTCCGGTGGCACAGGCTTTCCAGCCTGTGCCCGTCAGGGCCCGGGACGCCCCGCCGTGATGCGCAGAGGAAGGTAGAAGACCGTGCCCACCTGGGCAGTCCGCTATTCCCGTTCTGAACTACCACCTCGCGACGAGTGGGAGGCCGACCTCTCGCCGATGGCCTCCTCGGGTCTGCGGTGTGTGGTGGTGCCGGCCAGGTGGGCAGACTGTGAGCCTTCCGAGGGCGCCTTCGCCCTGGAGCATCTGATCGAACTCGCCTCGACGGCCCGGAAAAACAACCTCGGGTTGATCGTCGGGGTGGAGTTGTCCTGTGTGCCGGCCTGGCTGGCCGCGCGGCACGACGACGCGCTTTTCGAGGCAGCGAGCGGGCGAAAGGTCCGCCCTGCCCTCTCGCCCGACGCTCCTGGCTGGCCGGGGCTTTGCCTGGACAGCGGCGCGGTGCGCGCCCAGGCGGGGCGCTTCCTCCGCGCCCTCGGACAAACGCTCGGCGGGAAACCAGGGCTCGTTGGCTACGACCTGAGCGGGTACTCGGCGCTCGGCCAACTCCTCGCCGCACATCCGGGCCACCGCTACTGCCAGTGCCCGGCGAGCCGCGCCCGATTCGTCTCGTGGCTCCGCCGGACCTACGGCGACGACCTCGAGGCCTTCTGCTCTGACTGTGGGTTACGCCTCCCGGATTGGAGCAGGGTCGTGCCTCCGCGCCGTCCGGGCCGCTTCCCCTTGGCCATGCTCTGGGAGAGGTTCCTGCGGGAGAATGCGGCAGCGCAATTGCGATGGTGTGTCGAAGCGCTCAGGGAAGCGGACCCCGCCGCCCACGTCGTGGCGGCCTCCGAGGCCAGCCCATGCGGAATCCCCGACATCGCCGCCGTTGCCAGCGAAGTGAGCGACCCTGCCTGCCGGACGACCGACGGATCGGTCTTATTCGCCGACGACTGGTGTCGCCGCCAGGCAAGGGGCAAGCGGCTGTGGGTGGTCGGAGCCAGCGTCCGGGATGAGCGCTCGGTGCGCCGGGCCGCGTGGGGCGCTCTGGCAGCCACCACGTCGCGAGTTGTCTTCGAATGTTGGCGGCCGGACCGCTGGGCCGAGAGCGAGGAGCCAGCCCTGGTGGGCCACGACGGCGAACCGACCCGTCGCCTCCCCCACGTCGGGTGGTTCCTCGGCTTGCTCGAGGCCCACCCCGAACTGGCCGAAGCGAACCCGCTCGAGCCCGAGGCGGCGGTGTTGATCGTCCCGGAGAGCGCCTGCTATTGGAGCGCGGCTGGAAAGCGCGAGGCCTACGACCGGGCGCTCCGCGGGGCCTGGCTCGCGCTCGTCTCGCGGGGGGCGCACGTGGCCTTCACCAGGCCAGAGGACCTCGAAGGACTCCCGCTTCTCTATGTGCCGCTGGCCCCGGCGGTCAGCGCCGAGAGCGCCGCGGCGCTTCGCAACTACCTCGAGGCCGGCGGCCGGGTGGTGGCCGAATCGCCGTTCGCCCGATACGACCCGCTGGCGCGCGCGGGAGACGAGTGCCCCGGGTTCGGCCTTTCGGAAGTCTTCGGCGCAACCGCTTCCGAGCCGCCGCGCGAGGTCGCCGACCCAGCGCCCACTTTCACCGGGCGCGGGGGCAGTTTCCCGGCCTGTCTGGTCTGGC
>CAYYCI010000789.1:0-1778 GCA_964470215.1 uncultured Planctomycetota bacterium | reverse complement strand
GTGCACCGTGGGTTCCTAGTGCAGGCGAGAAGGGAAAGAATGCTTTGTCAAGAGAACGCAAAGCGCTCGGTATGCGGAGCTTCGGGACGAGGAGTCGGAGTTGGCAGCCAGCCAAGGCATTCTTTTCCTTCTCGCCTGGCAATTGTTTGCGGTGCAAAAAGCGTGGCAAAGCCCACGCGGCCCGGCGCGCTGGCATCCGCGGTTTCCTCGTAGATATGCCACCAGAGGTTCGGACGCCTCGCCCGCAGCACAGCGCAACTGCGGCGCATTTCACGCCGGGGCTTGCTCCATGCGGTCGAGGAGTTCGCGAATGTAGTTCAGGTCGTCGCGGGTGAGGGAGCGGAGTTCATCCAGCGAGACGTCGTGGTATTCGCTGTGGAAACTCAGCGGGCCGTCGTAGCCCACCCGAACGAGGGCCTTCAAGACCCCGGGCCAGTCGACCAGGCCCTCGCGGAAGGGCACGAGGGTGTGGCCCCACACGGTCCGCCCTTCGCGCTCGGTGCGGATGTAGGCCATGTCCTTCATGGCCACCAGGCAGAGGTAAGAGCGGACCATGTCCACGGCGATCTCGATCGGCTCGCCATTGATGGCCAAGTGGCCGGGGTCGAGGTAGACACCCACGTGGCGCGGGTCCATGCCCTGGACCAGGTGCATGGCCGAGGCGGCGTTCAGGCCGTAGAAGTAGCCGCTGTGGGTGTGGATCGCGACACGGACGCCATGTTTTTCGGCCAGTTGTGCGAATTTGTCGAGCGCGCCCCGAATGGCCACGACGTCGTCCCAGTAGCCCTGCTCCTGGTAGCGCCAGTAGCCGAGTTTGACCTCCCGGACGCCCGCCTCGCCACAGGCGGCCAGTAGCGGCTCGGCGGCGGGGTCGCGCGGGTCGGTGAAGTCGGTGGGGGTAGTGACCATCGGGACGGATAGCCCCATGTCGGCCCATAGCCTGACGGCCGTGGGGAGCTCGGTGGCGACGTTTTCGGGGTTGATGCAGTAGCCGGGTCGCACCGCCAGGTCCATGCCCTCGAAGCCGAGGTTCTTGACCTCGGTGGCGGTGGCCATGATGTCCATGCCCTTCAGGGATTTCGTGAAGAAGACCAGCTCCACCTGGGTTGCCTCCTTCGGCGAGAGGACGATGTGGGCGGCGCTGGGGGGATTATAGCAAAACGCCATCGGGACAACAGCCCCGATGGCGAGAGAGTTCGGGCGGAGCCGATCGTAAGCCGAGTTCTGTTGACCCGCCGAAGGCGGGTCCGTGGCCATCCATCTGGGGCCGACGTTGCCGCCAGCCTCTAGCCGCCTACCCGGGAGTCGCTAGCGAGGCGGGCCACCTCTGCTCCCTGCTTGGCGTTGCTCCGGGCGGGGTTTGCCAAGCCGACGTGTCGCCACGCCGCTGGTGGGCTCTTACCCCACCTTTTCACCCTTGCTCTTACCCGCCTTGGGCGGCGGGCAGTGGGCGGTCTGTTTTCTGTGGCACTTTCCCTGGCCTTGCGGCCGGTGGGCGTTACCCACCGCCCTGCCCTGTGGAGCTCGGACTTTCCTCGACCCGCGCGAGGCGGGCCGCGGCCACGTCCTCGGCTCCGCCCGGTCTATCTCCATGATAACCTGCGGCCAGCCGTTGTCAATGACCGACGGGAAACGAAAGACCGCGGGGCAACCCGTGGCGAGCGGCCCCAAGGACGGTGGCACATCTATGAGGAAGCGTGAACTAAGCGGGGAGCGAGGCGCGTGGGCTTTGGCACGCTTTTTGCGCCGCAATCAGTTGCCAGGCGAGAAGGAAAAGA
>CAYYCI010000788.1:0-1784 GCA_964470215.1 uncultured Planctomycetota bacterium | reverse complement strand
GTGTCACCGGGCCGCGACCCACCGTCCCATGCGTCCATTTCGTCCACTCCGTCCACAAACCCGGTGGCGCCGTGGCAGACGCCCACAACACACAACCCGGGCATTGAAGGCCAGGGGCGTTGGGGCTATAGTGGAAGGCGGTTCGCGGCAGGAGATGGCTCATGGAGGAACTCGAGGCCTCGAAGGTGCTGATCGTCGAGGGGGTCGAGGAGGACCCGCGCGCCGATGCCCGAGCGCAGCGTCTTCTCACTGGAATCAAGACAGACACCGTGGTCCGCGTCGGCGACGAGGAACTCGCGGCGGTGGTCCGCGAGGAACTTGCCAACCGACCGCGCCACGGGATGGACGCCGAGATCAGGCCCATCGTTGTCCTCAATCGCTTCCGCCTCGACGACCCCGAGGACGAACGCCATCGCCGCATCGAGGCCTTCCCCGAACTGAACCACTCGAAGTTCAACGGCTACGGCGGGTTCGAGTGGCGGCCGAGCGGCTCCCCGGGCTGGCGACTGAAGACCGGCCTGGTCTGTCAGCCCGCCTGGCAACTCCACACCATCGTCGGCTGCCACTACCGCTGCGCCTACTGCAACCTCGGATGGTTCGTCAACGTGATGATGAACATGGAGGACTTCGTCGAGCGGCTCGACGGCTACCTCGAACGCTGCCCCGACCAGACGCTCTTCCAGTACGACAACCACACCGACACGGTGTGTTTCGAGCCGGAACACGGCGGCTCGAAGTTGCTCATTGACTACTTCGCCCACAAGGCGGGCAAGGCGCTCGAACTCTACGTGGGCAAGAGCGCCGACGTGGACTTCATGCTCGACTACGACCACCGCGGCCACACGGTCTGTTGCTGGAGCCTGAGCGGGAGGACGCAGAGCCTTCGCTTCGAGGCCCCCACGGCGCCGATGGAGGCGCGGATCGAGGCGATGAGGAAGTGTCAGGAGGCCGGCTACCCCGTGCGCGTGCGCTTCTCGCCCATCATCCCCGTGAGGAACTGGCGGGAGGAGAACCGCGAGATGATCCGCCTCCTCTTCGCCTGCGTCCGGCCCGACTTGGTGACGATCGAGACCATCCGCTTCCTCGACTACGAGGCGATGGAGCGGGAGTTCGACCTCTCGCTCCTCGATCCGGAGTTCGTGGGCGCCATGCGCGATGCCCGCGGCCTGCCATATGCCCAGGGCTGCGAGGTGCCCGACGAATTCAGAAAGGAGGTCTATCGGTTCGTCTTCCAGGAACTCGACGCGGTGGGTTGCGAGGCCCCGGTGGCGTTCTGCCGCGAGAAGCGGACGCTCTGGGACCACTTCGCCGAGACCTTCGCTCGATGGGGTCAGGGGCCGGACGGCTACGTGTGTAACTGCGGCCCGCGGAGCGCCCCGGCAACCGTCGCTGCCCACTAGGAGAGCGGCCATGAGTTGGAAAAGCGAGGCCGCACTGGCCTGTCTCGTCCTCGCCGCATCCCTCGCAGAGGGCGCCGGCTTGACCGCCTGGGTGGTCACCCACACCCGTCGCACCCTAAGAGCCGACCCGCCCGCCGAGACACGCGGGGCTCGCCTGGCCGCCGCACGGGGCGAGTGGGAGGGCTTCCAGATACTCGTCCGCAGCGACCAGCCAGTCAAGGGCCTGCGGCTAGTTCCCGCCGACCTCGTGGGGCCTGGGGGCGCCGCCCTGAAGGCAGCCGACGCCAGGCTCTACCGCCAACATCAACTCCACATCACCAAAGGCACCTACCGCAACGAGAATTTCCGTCCCGGCTGGTATCCCGACCCGCTCATCCCCTTCCG
>CAYYCI010000787.1:0-1785 GCA_964470215.1 uncultured Planctomycetota bacterium | reverse complement strand
CCTTCATCATCTGGTGGAAGAGGGACCCGACGAGGATGTCGAAGAGTTGGCCTGAGCTCAGGCCCTCGCGCTCTCTCACTTCGCCCTCGCGGAAGAGGGTGTGGCAGGCCTCCTTGAGCTCGAAGAGGTCGTCCTCGACGAATGTGTTGACGTCGGCGAACTCCACTCTCGCCTGCCCCGCGCTCTTGGCGATCAGCTCGTCGAACCGGGCGCGGGCCTTCAGGAAGCGGATGACCGTGTTGGCCAACAGTTCCTGTTGCTCGCGCAGTCTTTCGTCTTCCACCGTTGCTTTCATCGCTTTCACCGCCTCGAGTTTGGCGGATGGTCAGCCACCCCGGTATCTTACGGCGCCGGCGGCTCGTGGTCAAGTTGTGGCACGCGCGGCGAGAATCGAAAATGTTTTGACCGTGAGGGGGGCGGTCGGTACAATACATTGCTGGGAAGCGGAGTGGCTTCGGGCCACTCCCGCAGCGTCTGTGCCGCAACAGGAGACCTGCTGAGGTGCCGATACGCATCTTCGCCCACAACATGGAACTTCCGGAGGAGGCCAAGGACTACGTGATGCGCAAGGCGCAGCGGCTGCGCAGGATATTCGATGGGATGGTGACGGTTCGGGTGAATCTCGACGCCGAGAAGGAACGCCGGACGGCGGAGATCACGGCCAATCTGGCTCACGGGCCGTCGGTGGTCACGCGCGTGACGACCAACGAGTTGCGCAAGGCCGTTGACCTGGCGTTCCACAAGATAGAGTCGCAGATACGCAAACACAAGGACAAGCTCCGCGACTACCGGGCTCGGGAACAATCGGCGAGGGCCGCTCGCCAGGCGCCCGAGACGCCCCCGACCCCCGAGGAAGAGACCGGCGGCGAGCCAACCTCGTGAGCGGGTCGCGGCAGCGATTGCTGGGGCCTACGTGAGCCAGTGGCGCGAGCAGCAGGTGGTGGTGCCTAACCCACAGGGCCTACACGTGCGCCCAGCACAGCGGATCGCAGAGATTGCCCAGAAGTTCGAGGCCACCATCACGATCAGCCGGGACGACGGCAAGCCGGTGAACGCCAAAAGCCCGATGAACGTCCTGCAACTCAGCGGCCCGCAGGGCATCAGGTTGACCATCAGGGCGCGCGGGGCCGACGCGCCCCAGGCGCTGGCGGAACTGGTCGCGCTGGTCGAGCGCGGCTTCGACGAGATGTGAGAGGCGATGGTCGAAAAACGAGGCATCGCGGCTTCCCCGGGGGTGGCTATTGCCGAGGCATTGATCCTCGATAGCCAGGAGTTCCCGATCCCCCACCGGCGAATCCAGCCCTCGGAGGTCGCCAAGGAGAAGGCGCGTTTCGAGAAGAGCGTCCAGGACGCCATCGCCGAAGTGCGCCACATCCAGCAGACCGCGGCCGAGAAGACCGGGGGCGAGTACCTGAAGATTTTCGACGCACACATCTCCATCCTCAACGACCCGGAGCTCCACCGCGAGGTCGCCGAGGTCATAGAGAAAGACCACCGGACCGCAGAGTTCGCCGTCTCGGCGGTGATAAAGAAACACGTCCGCCTCTTCCTGGCCAACGAGTTTCTCAAGGAGCGGGTGCGCGACCTCTACGACATCGAGCGCGCCCTCCACCGCCACCTGCGGGGCATGAAGCGCGAGGACCTGAGCCACCTCGAGAGCAACGTCATCATCGTCGCACACGACCTGACCCCCTCCCAGACCGTGACCCTCGACAAGGAGAAGGTCGTGGCGTTCGCCACCGACGCCGGCGGCCGCACTTCCCACACGGCCATCATCGCCCGCGC
>CAYYCI010000786.1:0-1787 GCA_964470215.1 uncultured Planctomycetota bacterium | reverse complement strand
GTGGTCATAGACGTCGGGGCAGCGAACACCGACCTGGTGGTGATAGACGGGGAGCGGTTCTGGACGCGGAACGTCTCGATCTCGGGGCACGACATCACGCGCGGCCTCCAGGAGAAATACCAGATATCGTTCGAGGAGGCCGAGGCGCTGAAGTTGAAGGCCTCGGGCTCGAGGCAGGCGGCCAAGCTCTTCGGGGCCATGCGGCCCACCGTGGACGACCTCCTCGGGGAGATCCAACGCTCGATCGGTTACTACAAGGCCCAGAACCGCAACGTCCGTATCGAGGACATCCTCCTGCTGGGCAATTCTTTCAAACTCAAGGGTCTCGTGGACTACTTCCGCGAAAACCTCGACTACAAGGTCTCAGTTCTCAGCGACCTGAACCGCCTCCAGATGTCGAGCGCCAGCGACCTGGAGCGCTTCGAGGCCGAGTTGCCCAACTACGGCATCGCGCTCGGACTGGGTCTTCAGGCCCTTGGCCTGGGGCGGATAGAAATCGATATGCGCCCCGCGGAACTCGTCCGCGACCGCATGCTCAAGGCGAAACTGCCATTCGCGGCCGCCGCCGCAGTCCTCCTGGCGATCCCTCCCGCACTCGGGTTCCGCTCGGCAGGCGCCAAAGTCGCGCGCTACGAGGCGCAGTCCGGCCCCTTGAAGGTCGAGATCGGGCGCTACAACAAGACCCTCGCCGAAATCAAGAAGGCGCGCGACCTCGGGCCCCTGGCTCAACGCCTCGAGGAAGTGGAACGCGTGGGCGAGGGACGCCTCGACTGGCTCCTCTTCCTCGACGGCCTGAACAAGGCGCTGAACGAACTGCCCCGCGAGAAGTTCCTCCTCGCCTCCGTGACCGACGTGACGGAGCGGCCCGCCCAGAGCGGGCCTATGCCGCCGGCGGCGCTTCGGGCTCGCCTGCGCAAGGAACAGAAAGCAGAGGGCCCGAAGCCCCTGAAGGTCGAGGTGAAATTCTGGAAGGCCACCAACTTCAGCCCCGGCGACGTCACCCAGTTGAAGGCCCTTCTGGCCAAGCAGCCGAACTTCCGCACCGTCGAGGGGCAGAAGGAGGAACGCGCCGCCGACGTGTTCGGTTCCGGGCGCTGGGGCGGCGCGGTCACCGACACCGCCGCGAGGGGCTTCCTCTACAGTTTCTGGGTCACTTTCAGCACAAAGCCCCTTGCCGAGGAAACGCCCGAAAAGGCCGCAGGCGCCACAACCAAGACCTCCCGGACAACGACCAGGCGGACCAGGAGCAAATGACCCCTAACCAACCCCCAGAGAAGGGCGGGGCCTAGATGGACTTCGTGAGAAAGTACCTCCTGTGGCTGATCATTGGGGTGGTGGTCCTCGGCGAGATCGGCTTGATGGTCTTTGCCAGCATCAAAGGGAAACAGGCGCAAAAGAAGATCGAGCAACTCGAGCGACTGCGCCAGCAGCGCGACGGCCTGAAGGCCCAGACGCGCAATGCCGACAAAACCCTCGCCCTTCTGAGAAAACGCCGCGAGAACGCCTCGCGGGAACTCGGCGAAGCGCTCCTTTTCCTCTGGCACCGCGGGCTGGCACTCGAGGGACTCTTCGAGGACAAGCGCCTGGCACCCTATGACGTCGCGCCCGGGAAGCCGGCCCAGAGGATGGACATCTTCCGCGCCGTTTACCAGACGGTCTATAACGACCAGGTGGCGGCGCTGGGGGACGTGATAACCCGCCTCGAGACCTCGCGCGAGGCATTGGCCCTGGCCGACCCATCCGGTTTCCAGCAGGCCACCGTGACTATAGACGACATCTTTGCCTTC
>CAYYCI010000785.1:0-1789 GCA_964470215.1 uncultured Planctomycetota bacterium | reverse complement strand
CGCTCGACAAGGCCTGGCGACAACTCCTCTTCAACCAGCACCACGACGCCATCACCGGCACCCTGTGTGACCGGGCGTATCTGGACGTGATGCTCGGCTACCGCGAGGCGCTGGAGATCGGCGCCGAGGTCCTCGGGCGGTCGCTCGACACCCTGGCGAATCTCGCCGACACGACGGCCTTGCCCAGCCGCGCGGTGCCGCTGGTGGTCTTCAACTCGCTCAACTGGTCCCGCACCGAGCCGGTGGAGGCCACGGTGGAGTTCGAGCGGCCGGTCGAGAGTTTCGAGGTTGTCGGCCAGGACGGGCGCCCGGTGCCCTTCGAGGTCAACGCCCTCGAGCGGCGCGGCGAGAAGATCGCCAGAGCCGGGGTGGAGTTCATCGCCGAGGACGTCCCGCCGCTGGGCTATTGCATCTACGGGGTCGTCCCTTCCGACAAGCCGCTGCCCGAACGCCAGAAGGCCAGCGGCTACGAGATCGAGAACGACTTCTTCAAGATCGTCGCAGACCCGGAGCAGGGCGGGGGCCTGAGCAGCATCTACGACAAACTCGCCCGCCGCGAACTCGTCAACCCCGAGGCCGGCCCCGCCAACGAACTGGTCGCCCTCGAGGAAAACCCCAACCGCCAGGAACCCTCCTGGGAACTCTACACCGTCGGGCCGAAAATCCTCTCCCGCGACCACGCCGCCACCGTCTCGGTCGAGAAGGGGCCGATATCCCAGCGGATAGTGGTCCACGGCGAGATGACCGAGCGCCGCCTCGAGACCAGTTTCAAGCGTCGCCACGACGTGGTCCTCTACCGAGGCGTCCAGCGCATCTACTTCCGCACCCGCCTCGACCACTACCGCGGCGAACACCATCTCTACGTCGTCACCTTCCCGGCCAGGCTTCGAGGCTGCCAGCCGGTCTTCGAGACGGCCTTCGGCTCCGTCGCGGGACGCCGCTCGAAAGGCAAACTCGACTTCCGAACCTCCCAGTGGCGGAACTACTCCGACTGCGCCGTCCGCTCCACCGGCAACTGGCTTGAACTGGGGCGAAGCGCCACCCTCGTCGCCGGCTCGAGCCGACTCGCCATCGGCATGGTCAACCTGGTCATCTCCCACGAGAAGGGCGTGGTCGAACTCGCAAACCAACTCCAGGCCACACTCGTCCGCAAGGGCGTGCCCGCCACACCCCAATACGACGACTGCGACATGCCGCGCCGCCGAAACCTCCCCCACGAGGACGCCACAATCCCCACGCCCAACAACTTCAACGGCGACCTGAAATACGGCATGGGCTTCCGCATCAGCCTCGACGCCGGCGGCAAGAACACCTACACCGCCGAGCTCCTCGGCCGCCTCGCCCCTCGCATCCGCGCGAACTACCAGGCCGCCCTCAAGCGCGACCGCCACGTCGTCCTCTTCACCCTCGACGACCGCATGCCCGACGGCTATCCCCCGCTGCCCGTGCTGCTCATCTCAGGGCGGACCATCCGCGACCTGCGGAACGCCATCCACCAACTCTTCGCCCGCTTCGACCAGAACGCGACAATCGAAATAAGCCCCACGGCGGACGTCACCGGCGAACCCCACCGCCTCGACGACTACGGCATTGCACTCCTCAACCGCGGCAACATCCTCGCCTCGGTCGAGAACGACAACACCATCGCCCTGTTCCTCATGCACACCGCCGCCTGGGGCCTGAGCCCGTGGGGCAAGGACCGTCTGCCCTTCTTCCTCGTGCCCGAACACAAGAGCCACGTCTTCCACTACGCCCTCTACCCCCACCGCGGCGACTGGCGCGAGGCCAA
>CAYYCI010000784.1:0-1792 GCA_964470215.1 uncultured Planctomycetota bacterium | reverse complement strand
CGCCGGGGTCCGACCCCTTGCTCTCCGATGGCGAGCGGCGGCTGTTGGCTCGGTTCGGCATCCGTCTTCCCCTGAAGAGGGAACGCCTCGCCGAGGAGCAGTTGCTCTTCCGCCTGGCGGTCGGCTCAGCGGGGCAGCGAGTCGTCCTGAGTTATCCCCGGCTCGATGCCTTCAGCGGTCGGGAGAGGGTTCCGTCGCATTTCCTCTTGCGGGCGGTCGAGGCCGCGACGGGCCAGCCGTGCGATTACGAGGGGTTTGTGAAGTTTCCGGGGCACGTGCGCTTGCCAACATCGGCGTTCGTCCCTCTCGAGCCGGAGCGCTCGTGGAGGCGGGGGGAGTACGACCTCGCTGCGACCATCGAGGCGGTCAGGAAGCAAGACGCCGACGAGGCGGCTTTCGTGGTCGCATTGGTTCCCACTGCGGCCCAGGCTCTGCGAGCCGAGGCCGAACGGTGGGCGAGGGACGTTTTCACGCCCTACGACGGCTGCCTCGGCGACCCGGGCCCGCTGCGGCGCCTTCTAGGGCATCCGCCGCTGTGGTTCTCGCCGACCGCGCTGGAACGCTACGCCAGGTGTCCCTTCAAGTTCTTCCTCACGGATGTCCTGAGGTTGGAGGCGGTCGAGGAGCCTGACCCGATCGCTCGCCTCTCTGGTCTGGACCGCGGTCGGCTGGTCCACAAAGCGCTCTACCGCGCGGCCACGAGGGCCCGAGAGGCGGGAAGGGTGCCGCTGGCGGACGAAGAGGTCGTGGTCCAGGCAGCCGAGGAGGTCTTCGAGGAGTTCGAGGAAGAAGGCGTGCCTGGTTCCCGCGCCCTCTGGGGAATCGAGCGGGCCGAACTCCTCGAAGAACTTCGCGTGCTCGTTGCTGCACAGGCCGCTGAAAGCGATTTCGTCCCTGCTCATTTCGAGGTCTTCTTCGGACGCGGTGCGACCTCGGAAGACGGCCTCACGAACACGGAGGAGGGACTGACCATCGAACTCTCTCCAACGCTGACAATCAGGCTCCGTGGCCGCATTGACAGGATCGATCTCCACGGGACCGCACCGACCGCCAGGGTCATTGACTACAAGACGGGGCGCAAGCCCAAGGGACTTGGCAAGAACAAACTCGCGGGTGGCGAGGCGCTCCAACTCCCTCTCTACCTGATGGCCGCCGCCAGGCTGCTGCCCGACCGTCAGGTGGCCGAGGCCGCCTATTGGTTCATGACCCGGCGTGGGGGATACGAGCGGGTCGGCTTCGATGCCGAGGCGCTCGGGGAGCGGCAGGGGGACCTGATGGGAATCCTGCGAACGATCGCCGAGGGGATAGTCGCCGGGCGCTTTTTCGCGGCCGCGGGGGACGCTTGCCGATCCTGCGACTTCCGCCTGGTCTGCGGTGCCTGGAGCCGGGTGTTGGCGGAGCGGAAGTCCGCCGACGAAGCGGCGAAGGATTACTTCGCCATGAGAGAGATGAAGGACTGATGGCCGAGCCGACGACCGACCACGCCGATCGCACGCGCGCCGAGTCGGACCTGGAGACGAGCCTCGCGGTCGAGGCCGCCGCGGGCACGGGAAAGACCCGCGTGCTCGTCACTCGCTTGCTCAACCTCATTCGGAGCGGGAAGGCGAGACTCGGCGAGATCGCCGCGGTGACCTTCACAGAGAAGGCTGCGGGCGAGTTGAAGATGCGCGTCCGCTCCGAACTCGAGCGCCTCGTCCGCGAGAGCGCTGACGAGGAGGAGCGCCGAGCCCTCGTGCAAGCGCTCGACGACCTGGGCCACGCCGAGATCGGCACGATCCACAGCCTCTGCGCC
>CAYYCI010000783.1:0-1795 GCA_964470215.1 uncultured Planctomycetota bacterium | reverse complement strand
CGTTCTTTTCCTTCTCGCCTGCATTGGGAACCCACGGTGCACAAAAGCGTGCCAACGCCCACAGCCCCGGCCCTTTCAGGCCCACGCACAGGTTTCCTTCGGAAAGAAAGCAACGCACCGGCCATTGCCGAATACCGCAGTTGAAGGCCCCTCACAGCCCTGATAGAATAGCCCCAGTGGTTCTGGGCAATATCCACTGGCGACCACGGCAGGAGCAAGACGGTGAGGCTCGAGCGAATCGAAGGCGCATGGACCGCGCTCGTCACTCCCTTCACCGCCACCGGAGGCGTCCACTGGCAGGAACTCGAGATGCTCGCATCCTTCCAGGTCCGGCAGGGCATAACCGGGCTTGTCCCCACGGGCACCACCGGAGAGTCGCCCACCCTGACCTGGGAAGAACACGACCGCGTGATCGGAACGGCAATCGAGGCCGGGGGCGAGCGCGCGAAGGTCATGGCGGGCACAGGCTCGAACTCCACCGACGAGGCCCTCCGCGGCTCACGCCACGCCGTCGAGGCAGGCGCCGACGCACTGCTCCTCGTGGACTGCTACTACAACGGGCCGTCGAGCCTCGAACTCCGCAGGGAATACCACGCGGTCATCGCCAGGGAATGTCCCGAAGCCCTCATTGTCCCCTACGTGATCCCGGGCCGCTCGGGGACCGCCCTCGCACCCGAAGACCTCGCCATCCTGGCGCAAGAACTCCCCAACGTCCGAGCGGTCAAAGAAGCCACCGGCGACCTGGAACGCATGGCACGGACCCGTCAACTCGTCGGTGACGACTTCTCGATCATGTCCGGCGACGACAACATCACCCCGACCATCATGGCCGACGAGCGAATCAGGGCCAACGGAGTGGTCTCGGTGGTCTCGAACGTGGTGCCCGCGGCGGTCGAGGGCATGACCCGCGCGTTCCTGGCCGGCCGCATCCAGGAGGGCCACAGGCTCGCCGCGGCCCTCGAGCCGCTCTTCGGCATCGTAACCGTCTTCGCCGAGAACACCCGACGGGTCGGCAGCCGCGAGGTCAAGGTCCGCGACAAGTTCCGCAACCCGCTCCCCATAAAGTCCCTGATGCGGGGCCTCGGCATGATTTCCAATGGCTGCCGACGCCCGCTCGGACTCCTCACCATGCCCGCGGTCGAGACCGTCCGCTCGGCCGCGAGAACCGTCTGGGACCGGAATCCCGAACTCCTCCAGCCCATCGAAGAACACTTCGGGGTGGACATCGAGGAACGGCTGGGCAACGACGCCTACTGGCACCCTCTGGCCTACCCCGACGCCTGAGCCACAGCGAACAGGAGAGGGGACGAAGATGAGCAAACGCCCGGCTGTCGTGTTGGCCTTGCTTGTTGCCGTCGGTGGCTGCCAGCGGGTGGCCAGCAGATTCATCACCGTGGCCTCCACGCCCAGGGTCACCGAAGGCGACTGGACGCAGGTCACCGTGACCGTGCGCAATCCCGAGCAAGTCCCGATCGTGCCGTTGAGCCTGACGCTCTACGTCCGCCCCGACCCCACCGAGTATTTCACCGCCCGTCAAGTTCTGGGCGAGACCGACTTCTACGAGCCCCTCCAGGCGACCGAGGTCCACCACCTGCCGACGCTCAACCGAGTGGAGGCCACTCACATTCGCGACCGACGTAAATGGCGGCGAGTGCCCGACTCGCGCTTCCTGCATCCTCGCGTCCTCCTGCCCGGCAAGACGCTCTCCGAGACCTTCTCGTTCCAGGCCCTCGCACCCTACAGTCGCCTCCTCTATTGCGAGTTGGTTTACCTGTCCTTCGAGTCCCAGCGGGTT
>CAYYCI010000782.1:0-1797 GCA_964470215.1 uncultured Planctomycetota bacterium | reverse complement strand
TTCGGCTCCGACCAGGGGATGTGTGGGCAACTCAACGACCAGATCGTCGCCCACGCCCTCGCCGAGATGGAGAAACTCAACCCCGACCCGCGCCAGCGCGCCATCCTCGTCGTCGGCGAGAGGGCCGCCGCGCGCCTCGAGGACGCCGGCCAGAGCGTCGAGGAAGTCTTCGCCGTCCCTGCCTCCATCGCCGGAATCACCCCGAGCGTCCAGCAGACCCTCCTCCATCTCCAGGACTGGAACGCCAAGCGAGGGATCGAGCGAATCGTGCTCTTCTACAGCGAACAACTCGGCGGCGCCAGTTACCGCCCGACCACCATGCACCTGTTGCCCCTGGACAGCGAATGGCTGGCGAGGCTCCGGGCCGAGCCGTGGCCGACGAAGGTCCTCCCGTGGCTGACGATGGACTGGGACGAATTGTTCTCGGCCCTGGTTCGGGAGTACCTCTTCGTCTCGCTCTACCGCGCGTATGCGGAATCGTTGGCGAGCGAGAACGCGAGCCGACTGGCCTCGATGCAGGGAGCCGAGCGCAACGTCGAGGACCACCTGCGGGGACTCCGAGCCCAATTCCACCACCAGCGCCAGGCCGGCATCACCGCCGAACTCCTCGACATCACCTCCGGCTTCGAGGCCCTGCGCGGAGACCACTGAGCCTGGGTGCGACAACGTCCACCAAGTCCACGAAGTCCACAAATCAGACAAGAATCTGGTAAAGTAGTCCCCCGGAAGGCTCTGCGCGTTAGCGGTCCGCTCGGGGCGGGTCGAGGAAGGAGAAAACGATGCACGCGATGGTTTTGTTGGTTGCGATTGGTCTGGCGAGTGGGGCGGCCGGCGCACAGGCCAAACTCGAGCCGCCGGACAGCCTGCCGCCCGCGCCCAAAGGGGCGGTTTGGAAATTGGTCTGGCACGATGAATTCGAGGGCACGAGGCTCGACACGACGAAGTGGGAGGTGATGAATTGCCGTCGAAGGGCGGGATGGTGGTCGCCAGAGGCCGTGGCCCTCGACGGCAAGGGCCACCTGGTGATCCACACGCTCAAGAAAGGCGACCGCTACCTCGACGGCTGCGTCCGCACACGAGGGAAGTTCGAACGGGCGTTCGGCTACTTTGTCGCTCGCATCCGCCTTCAGCGTTCCGCAGGCCACTGGTCGGCCTTCTGGATGACCGGCCCGGGGACCACCACCGTCGGCCACGGCGGAATGGACGGAACCGAGATTGACATCATGGAGAAGCCCTGGATTGACGACCGGGTGCAACACACCCTCCACTGGGACGGCTACGGCAAACACCACAAGAGCGCAGGCCACCGCTCCCGCAACCCCGGCATAATGAATGGCTGGCACACCTTCGCCCTCCTCTGGACCCCCGACGAGTATGCCTTCTACGTTGACGGCAAGGAGCGGTGGCGGACGAGTGCTGGAGGAGTGTGTCAGGTGCCGCGCTACCTGAAACTCAGCGACGAGTTGGAATTCGGCGGCTGGGCGGGGGATGTCCGCAAGGCCAAACTCCCCGACGAATTCCTCACCGACTACGTCCGGGTTTACGACCTAGTCGATATCAAGACGGGGCAGCGCGTCTGGAAACCGAAACCCCTGAAGTGAATCCGCTGATTGCAAAGATGACACCGACAATGCGAGTGGCGCTCCCTTGATGCCTTCGCCGTGTCCACGGCAGCGCAGCGATGAATAGCGGGGGGTGTCATGCCACAGGGAAAATGTCACCCCTGAGCCACAGGGACCATCTCACCCCCCCTCCCGTCCCCCCGCTGGGGGGAGGCCACAGTCTGGGCCACCGGGC
>CAYYCI010000781.1:0-1799 GCA_964470215.1 uncultured Planctomycetota bacterium | reverse complement strand
GGCCTGCGCCTACTGCCCCTTCGAGCCGCTATCCCCATAATCAGGGGCCACACTCGGCGGTTGGCGGCTACGGGTTATCGGTCATGGGTTTTTGGGGTGGGTGGGCGCAGGGCGGTTGATGGAGGCGTGGGGTCGGGAATATAATGTCCGGCCCGATGTCGCAATTGCTTCCGAGTTGTGGAGAGAATCCCATGACCATCGCGCTCGTGCGCTGGTGTCTCCTGATCGGCATTTGCTGTGGCGGCTGGGCCTGGGCGTGTCCGGCCGACCACAAGACACCGACCAAGGAGGAGTTCGCTCGGCTCTTGTTCGAGGCTGAGACCGCCTTCGGCCGCGGGGAAAGGACCCTCGCGCGAGAGAAGTTGCGCGAGGCCGCCTGGGCGGTCTGCCCCGAGAAGTTCCACCACAAACTACTCGCCGCCTCCGAGGCATACGACCGCCAGGAGTGGCGGAGGGCGCGCGCCAGGCTCAAGGAGGCCACCTGGCGGGTCGAGCCCTACTTCTGGTTCGTCCTGGGCTTCGTCGCCCAACTCCTCTTCTCCGCGCGCTTCGTCGTCCAGTGGGTCGCCTCGGAGCGACGCAAGCAGAGCTACTTCCCGATGGCCTTCTGGTATCTGAGCCTGAGCGGCTCGATCCTCCTCCTGGTCTATTCCATCTGGCGCCAGGACCCCATCTTCATCCTGGGCCAGACATTCAACTCGTTCATCTACGTTCGCAACCTCATGCTCATCTTCCGAAAACCCAGGACCCAGGAAGCGACGCAATGACGCCGCCGCGACTTTCCATCGTCGTGCCGATCAAGGACGAGGAGGACAACATCCGCCCGCTGGTCGAGGCCACCCGGGCCGGCCTCGGGGAACTCTACGATCGGTGCGAGATCATCTTCGTGGACGATGGCTCGACGGACCGGTCGCTGGCCCGCATCAAGGCGGTCGCGGCCGAAGACCCCCACGTCCGCTGGCTGGCCTTCGAGCGCAACTGCGGCCAGAGCGCCGCCCTCGACGCCGGCTTCAAGGCCGCAAGGGGAGAGCTGGTGGCCATGATGGACGGCGACCTCCAGAACGACCCCGCCGACCTCCCGCGAATGGTCGAGATGATCGAGGCGGGGCAGTGCGACTGCGTCTGTGGCATCCGCCAGAAGCGCCACGACAACTGGCTCCGAAAGGTCTCTTCACGGATCGGCAACGCCACACGCAACTGGCTAACCCACGAAAGCATCCGCGACGTCGGCTGCTCCCTGAGGGTCTTCCGCCGCGAACTCCTCGCCGACCTGAAGATGTTCAAGGGCATGCACCGCTTCCTCCCGACACTCCTGCGCCTCGAGGGCGCGCGGATCGAGGAAATACCCGTCAGCCACCGCCCGCGCACACGCGGCAAGACCAAGTACGGAGTGTGGAACCGCCTCTTCCGCGGCCTACGCGACATCTTCGCGGTCCGCTGGATGCAGTCGCGCCGCCTCGACTATCGCATCAAGGAAACCAGCGACAGACCCGAAGGCGTGGAAGGAACCCGCGCGCGGGCCTGACAGAGGTCGCGACTGTGGGCTCTGGCACGCCCTCACGGACTGAGGGTTTCTAGCTCAGGCGAAGAGGTAGCGCATGCAAACCTGCGCGCGGCCAATCCTGCCCCGCGCGGCAGGGGCGCGGCACCGCCGTGCCCACTGTAGGCGGGCCGTCTCGGCCCGCGTCGGGCACAGGCTGGAAAGCCTGAGACTATGAAGGAAACCCGCGCGTGGTCTCGAAGAAGGCCGGGGATGTGGGCTTTGGCACGCTTTTGTGCACCGTGGGTTCCTAATGCAG
>CAYYCI010000780.1:0-1814 GCA_964470215.1 uncultured Planctomycetota bacterium | reverse complement strand
AAGTGGCCGGCCAATAGCGGCGTGTGGTTCCGCGACCGCTACCAGTTCGACATCCTCAAGTGGAAGCGCCCCGTCGCCTACAGCGGCACGCTCTACTGCCCGGGAAAGATGTTCATCACGAAGAACCTCGACGAGTCGCTCGAGAACCGCGACGGCTGGAACGAGGGCCAGGTCTACGCCAACGGCGACCACATCATCCTGTGGCTCAACGGCAAGAAGACGGGCGAGTGTCACGACAAGACCCACGCCCGCGGGCGCATCGGCATCCAGGTCCACGGCGGCGGTGGTTTCAAGGGCATGAAGATCGAGTTCAAGCGGATCGAGATTCGCCCCCTCAAGCCGGGCGAGCCGCCCTCGCAGCCGGCCAAACCTGCCAACTAGGCTGTGTGCGAGACCCCGGGTTCGGATGGAATGCCGCGAACCTAGGCCACCCTGGGAAGCGCGCGACGTTCAGCAAGACCGCCTGAAGGCGAAACTACGAACCGGGGATGCGCTGACTTGTAGTCCCGACTTCGTGCGTAGAGAGCTGAGTCGACACCGTTGGGGCTCGACCCTGGCTCGGCTGCCGCAGCGGAGGTCCTGGCGAATAATGGCAATCAACCGCGAAGCGCTGCTATGAGTCATCGCCTCGTCCTCACGGCTGCCGTGTTGTCGGCATGCGTCCTGTGGTCCGTGGCGTGTTGGCGGGCAGCCCCCGGGCATCCGCCGAGCGCGCCCGGTCTCAACGCCCGGTGTTACGAATGCCACATTGACTTCCGCGGCGAGCAACTCACCGAGGTCCACGAGCGAGCGGGGGTGGGATGCGCCCGCTGCCACGGCCCGAGCCAGCCCCACATAGAGGACGAGGTCCGGCGGACCCCCGCCGACGCGACTTTCCGCGGGAAAGCGATGGAGGTCTTCTGCCAGAGTTGTCACCCGCCGACGCGTCTCGGGCGAGTTGGCGCCCATGTCGAGAATAAGACCGTCCCGACGCCCAGGCGCAAGACGTGCACCGGCTGCCACGGCTACCACGTGGTGGTCGAGACGAGCCCGGCGCCGTGAGCCGAAGGGGACGGGGGTCGTTTTCCCTTCTGGTAAACGGCCCCCGTCCCCATTTCTGAAGGCCAGGAAATGAGAGAGCGCCTTGCGAGGTCGTTCTTCGACCGGCCCGCCCTGGCAGTGGCCCGGGAATTGCTCGGGAAGGTGCTGGTGCGAGAGAGCGCCGATGGGATGGTGGCTGGGCGGATCGTCGAGACCGAGGCATACATCGGCCTGGAGGACCGCGCTTCCCACGCCTCGCGCGGGAGGACCAAGCGCAACGCCGTGATGTTCGGGCCGCCGGGCCACGCCTACGTTTACCTCATCTACGGCATGCACTGGTGCCTGAACCTGGTGACCGAGCGGGCCGGGGTGCCTGCGGCCGTCTTGCTCCGGGCGCTCGAGCCGCTCGAGGGTCTGGCGCTCATCCGCTCCCGGAGGCCGAAGGCGCGGCGCCAGCGCGACCTGACGAGCGGCCCGGCGCGCCTGTGTCAGGCGTTCGCGGTTGACGGGTCGCTCAATGGCGCGGACGTCTGTTCGCCGGAGGCAGCGCTATTTGTCGAGGACCGCGCCCTGGCGGTCGGCACCGTCGTCGCGGCGCCGAGGGTCGGAGTTGACTACGCCGGGGAGTGGGCGCACAGGCCGTTCCGCTTCTACGAGGAAGAGAGCGCCTGGGTGTCGGTGCGGAGGGCGAAGGGCGCCCAACGAGGGCCTTTCTAGCGAAACCCGCGCGAGCCGGGGCTGTGGGCTTTGGCACGCTTTTTGCACCCCAAACAATTGCCAGGCGAGAAGGAAAA
>CAYYCI010000779.1:0-1826 GCA_964470215.1 uncultured Planctomycetota bacterium | reverse complement strand
GGTCGAGCGCAGCCTCCCCGTGCCAATCCCAGCCGCCCTTTCCAGGTGAAAACCATGTTTCATCGTTCGCCCCGGCGGCCACGAAGTTATAGCCTGTCCCGTAGTACGGCGGGTTGCCGGGCAGGTTGTCGTTGATGTCGTTCTCGGGGTCGGTCAGGTCGCTGCGGAGCAATGCGCCACTCCCCGTGCCTAGTATCGTAACCGCCCGAGCGGTGCGAGGCAACGCCAAGAGCAAAATCAAGGTGATTGCCACGACAAGCGGCACTGAGCGGCTCATTGGCTTACCTCCTTAACCGATTTCTATGAGGATGTTGCTGGGTGACTTGGACGCAAATCGCGTGCCACTTCGCTCGATCGCCAGGTGGCTACGCCCTGCGGCCACAACTCCCCATCGTCCCTATACTTCCGTTCCAACCTCCGGTTTGACCTGCTCGCTCCCCGCCCTGCCCATCTTTCCGGCCGTCCAGCAGCCGATGACTCCGCATGTCTATGCCCTGTTGGCTCTTACCGTGTTTACCTGCGCCGGATGGCCCTTAGGCGCGCGAAGTGCATGTTGCCAAACGTCAACACGCCATGTCGTGGCAGGCCAAGAGTTTACGCTCTTGCCCCGATCCGGGTGTTGACCGGCGGCAACATGCCATCCGGAACACTATCTCTTTGGGAGCACGACACTTGGCGATGGCGCGGGCCATCCTGGTCCACCACCACGTTGCCGATCGTCAACATGGAGACGGTTTCCCGCGGCCCGGGTCCCGCTCACGGAAGGCGCTCCACCCTGCACGCCACGTCCGGTGCCTTGATGAGGGAAGGCAGGCGAATGGGGAGGGTGCCGTTGCGGCTCGTGGCCTGAGTCGCGGTGACGTAGTAGCCATCGTAGGTGTCGAACCACAGGAGGCGATACGCGCCCGGCTCCATGCCCTCGAGGTCATAGGTGAACTTGTCGAGGAGCTTCGGGGCCTGGGCTTTCAGGAGGCGGGTGTGCCAGGTGTTGTGCATGTCCTGGAACCAAAGGAGGGCTTCGGAGCGGGTGCACAGGCCGACGACACGGAGGTTGTCCGCTCGCTCGCGGCGAACCGGCTCCCAGGGCTTCCCCGGCAGGTTCACATCGCGTAGGAACCGAGCCAGCGCGCGGTAGTGGTAGTAGAGGTCGTTGGGGTCCACGTAGTCGTCCCACCACCAGAGCATTGGCGCGCCGGCCGCCCCACCGAGGGCCGATGCCCAGAGGGCGTTGTGGAGGTGGATGCCGGTCTTGTCGAGGATGCTGAGTTTGTCCATGTGTCCCTGGCGGTGGTAGCCGAACTCGGCGATCAGGAGGGGCTTGTTGAACTGGCGGAAGTCCTGCGCCAGGTCGAGAACCAGCGCCGCCGCGTCGTACTGGTGAGGGTTCGGCTCCCAGTCGAGATAGA
Organism: uncultured Planctomycetota bacterium; assembly: GCA_964470215.1. GTDB lineage: Bacteria > Planctomycetota > PUPC01 > DSUN01 > DSUN01 > CAYYCI01. Next base: position 420 of record CAYYCI010000779.1, on the reverse strand, counting down.
TGTAGGCGTGGACCTGGACGAAGTCCGTCGCTGGCAGGCGCCAGAACTGTGGCCAGTCGGTGTAGGCCGCCAGGGTGTTGGCCACCAGGTGGCGGAACGGGTCGAGGCGGCGTAGCGCGGCGGCCATCTCGACCGTCCAGTCGAGCATGTAGGGCTCCTTCTGCGAGAGGACTTTGCCCTTGGCGCTCGGAGCGTAGTCCATCTCGTTCCACAACTCCCAGGCCATGACCTGGGTCGAGTAGCCCCATCGGGCGACGATGTAGCGGATGCGACGCAGGTAGTGTTCCCGGGCCTTGGGGTTGGTGAAGAAGTCGCGGGGGGTCAGACACATCCCGCCGTTCCCACGCCAGTAAGGGCTGTGGCGCTTCTGGGTGAAGTCGTAGTAGTTGTCGAAACACAGTTTGCAGTAGATGCCGTAGA
>CAYYCI010000778.1:0-1828 GCA_964470215.1 uncultured Planctomycetota bacterium | reverse complement strand
CCACGACGTGGTGGCCTGGGGGCGGCGGCAGGTGCCGCGCGGCGTGCGAGTGGGCCACGCGGGCACCCTCGTCCCGTTCGCCACCGGGGTCCTCGTCCTGGGGCTGGGGCCGGCGACCAGGCTGTGTGAATACGTTCAGCGGCAGCCGAAGACCTACGCGGCAACCTTACGCCTCGGCGCGACGAGCACCACGGACGACCCCGAAGGCGAAATAGAGGAGAAACCCGACGCCAGGCCGCCGTCGCCAGACGCGCTCCGAGCGGCGCTGAGGAAGTTCGTCGGCGCGATCGAGCAAGTCCCGCCCGACTACTCCGCCGTGCACGTCCGCGGCCGGCGAGCCTATCACTTGGCTCGCCGAGGGGAGAAGCCCCGACCCGAGCCCCGGCGCGTCGTCGTCCACCGCATGGCCTTGCTCGACTACCAGTGGCCGAACGCCGAGATCGAGGTGGAGTGTGGTAGCGGCACTTACATCCGCGCGCTCGCCCGGGACATCGGGGCGGCGCTCGGCGTGGGGGCATACTGCGCCGCACTGCGGAGGACCAGGGTCGGGGTCTTCTCCATAGAGCAGGCGGTTGGCCTCGACGACCTCGACCCGCCACGCCACCTGCTCTCCCCGCTCATGGCGCTGGCGGAACTGCCGACTATTGCGGTGGCGGGCGAGGACGAGTGGCGGGTTCTCCAGGGACAGGCGGTGGTTCTCGGGCAGGAGTTGCCTGGACAGGGCGGCGAGGTGGCCGTGGTGGATTCGGACGGCGCGCTGTTGGCGATAGCGCAGGTGGCGAGCGACGGCCGAAGCCTTCAGCCGCGGCGGGTCTTCCGGTCCCCCCGATAGTTCAGTTCCGGGGGGTGGGCCGGAGATGGTAGGCGACCGGCGCATCTATGAGGAAGGCCTCGGCGACGAGCCGCCAGGCTGGGCTTCTTGACCACGGACCTCGGCATTGGTAGGATTTCTGCGGTCGCGGTGTGTGGCCTTGTGCTGGGAGAGATGGCGATACCCTCCTTCTGGTCGTCCCTGAGGCTCCTGGGTGATCATCTGTGGCTCGGCGCCATCGCCGCGGTGCTCTTCGCGGCCGGGGTGGGCACGTCGGCCCCCGTCGTCCGAAGCAACGTCCGTTGGCTCATGGCGCTGCCCATTTTCGGTTTCAACGCCAGCATGATTTGCTTATACATGCTTTCGGGAGTTCTGGTGGTTCTGCCCGCGGCGATCGCCTTCCTGACCGGCCTGAACATCGGAGTAATCGTGTTGAAGTCGGGTGAGATCGAACTGCCGGGGGGCGAGCGGCCCCTCGCGCCCGTCGCAGCCGAGGAGACCACGGCCCCGCCGTGGGTCGGCTTGTGCAGTCTGGCGGTTCTGGTGTTGGAGTTGCCGAGTTTCTGGATTTCGGTGGGGATGGGCATCGGGATGGGTCGCCACCTGGCCATCAACGGCCCCTACGACTGGCCCTCCATCTCGGCGCTCGCCATCGAGCGCCTCCACGCCTACTGGATGGTCATCATCCCGGTGTTATTCATCTCGGCCCTGGCCGAGACCGCGGCCATCCGAGGCCACATCCGCTACGGGTCCCCGCCGCCCGCCGAGGAAGGGCTGTTCGGCGACGAAACCCAGCGCCTCGGCGACGACGCCCAACCTCCCGAGGAAGAAGAAAAACCCTCACAAACACCCCAGGAACCCGAAGAACCCCCCTCCGAGGACCAATAGGCGCGGCATCTCGTCCCGCGAAAGCCGCGACCCGCACAACTACCGGTCCGCTGGCCCATCTATGAGGAAACCGTGGATGGCAGCGCGCCGGGGCGCGTGGGCTTTGGCACGCTTTTTGCACCGCAATCA
>CAYYCI010000777.1:0-1834 GCA_964470215.1 uncultured Planctomycetota bacterium | reverse complement strand
TAGCGATAGCGGGTGCGGCGCCGGCGGGCGTGTTCAGGGCGGCTGGCGTCCTCGTCTTCGGTCTCGCGTCGATCGGTGCCCTCGTGTCCCGCGCGGTCTATCCGGTGATCTCGCGAGTCGCCCACGCTGACCCCAAGACCGTACCCGCGACACTTGCCCCGATCTTCCGACTCGCGTTCACGCTCTCGCTTCCCGCTGCGGTTGGGGGAATGATGGTTTCTCCTGGTCTCATCGGGCTACTCTACACCGACGAGTACGCGGCGGCGGCCCGGGTACTGGCGATCATGACCTGGGCGCTGCCCCTGACGCTTGTCGCCTCCGTTGCCCATGCGGCGCTATTGGCTCACGGGCGCCCCGGCCTTAGAGCTTTCGGGCTTGTCCTGCAGCTTGCCCTTGAGGCGTCGCTTGCAATTGGGCTGGTGGGGCGATACTCCATAGCAGGCGTGGCGATTGCGCATCTGGCAGGCCAGGCGCTCGGACTTACCTACTCTCTCATCGCGCTTCGGCGAGTGGTGCGAATGCCGGTGATCCGACATGCGGTCGTGCCGACACTCGCGTGCTTGGGCCTCGCGGCGGCTATCATCCCCTTGACGGATCTGAGCATTGCCACAGTCGTGCCTGTTGGTGCGGCGGTCTACGCGGCGTCATTCGGCGCGCTGACAGCCGTCGTGAAGCTGGTCCGTCAACGCGTTTGCCGAACGAGGCGGGATCCCTGCAATGGCGGATGAGGGCAAGATCGTTGTCTGGCGGATGGGGAACATCGGCGACACGGTCGTCGCCCTCCCCGCATTCAATGCGCTTCGCAGGCACTTCGGGTCTGAGCGCCTCGTGCTCCTGACATCGCCCGGCCTGCGAGGGCATAACGATCCGTCCGAGATCGTGGCCCCCAGCGGCATCTTCAGTCGCATCATCCGCTACCGCTCGACTGGCCCAGGGAAGCTGGCGGAGCTGCCCGGGCTACTATCGAAGGTGCGTTCGCTTCGCCCGGGGCTGGCCGTATGCATGGACTACCTCTTCGCGAACTCCCGACGTGCCAAACGCAATCGGCTCTTCTTTGAGCTGGCCGGCTGCCGGCGGATTGTGGGGACGAAACCGAGCCAAGACGATGTCTCCCCAGGACATTCCATGAGCGAGATCGACAGACTCCTCGAGATCGCGGCGATGGCGGGCGTGGAGGATCTCAGCGTGGATTTCGAGATCGACCTCACGCCCGGGGAAGTCGCGTCGGCCGCAGAGATGATGAGCCGCTGGGGTGGAGACACTGGGCCATCGGGCCGGACCGTTCTCCTCTGCCCCGGGGCAGGGGTGCCTGTTAATCGCTGGCCGCTTGAGCGATACCGTGGAGTTGTCGAGAGTCTGATCGCAAGAGGAATCCGCGTGGCCGTAGTTGGCGGCCTGGAAGACCAAGACGCAGGGGTGTATCTGGCCTCGGTCGGCGGCCCGGTCCTCGATCTGACGGGAAGAACCACCTTGCGCGAGACATTCGCCCTTATGAGCCATGCCGACCTCTACGTCGGCAACAACACGGGTGCGATGCACATGGCCGCCGCTAGCGGCGTGCCCTGCGTCGCGGTCATGTCGGCGCGGGATCCCGATGGAAGCTGGGGGCCATACGGCAAGGGACATGTAATCCTCGGGACAAGGCCCGATTGCCAGGCGTGCATGAAGGACACCTGCGACGATGCGCGGTGCATCCTCTCGGTGACGCCGGACGCGGTCGTCGACGCATGCATGCGAAAGCTGGAAGCGGCCCGCTCGTGACGGCGTGGCGGGCCTATCGTGGCATATTGTCCATGCGCCTGATTTTCTGAAGTAGTTTCAGCGCCTCGCGGTA
>CAYYCI010000776.1:0-1839 GCA_964470215.1 uncultured Planctomycetota bacterium | reverse complement strand
GATATTCTTCGGCGACGGCGTGGCGATAGTGGAATGGGCGGAGCGGATAGCCACTGCCCTCCCCTCGGAGAGGCTCGAGATCGTTCTCGAGATTAAAGGACAAACGGCCCGAGAATTAGCTCTCAAGCCGTTTGGCGAGCGTTACGCGGACCTCCTCGCCGCTCTGGGCGACGAGGGGTGAGATGTTCAGCCACGGCGCTTGCGGCGCATCAGCGCGAGAAGTCCCAGACCGACGAGACCGACCGTTGCAGGCTCCGGGATGATCGGCTCCCCCTGCTGCTGCATCGGAGGGTTGGTGAGGATTCTGTCGAGGTTCTCGCCCGAGACGGAGAACCACTGGTCAGCGAAGAACACCCGCCCGTCAGCTGCCACGTCTATCCCGGAGTAACCGTAGACATCCTCGCGCGCCGGCCCGTCCATCACCACTGGCTCGAGCATGTCCAGGAACCCCAGACCACCGCTTACGTCGAAGACGAAGACCATGGACCCGTCGCCTTCATAGGTCGTCACGTAGAGGGTGTCGCCATAGAGCGCCAGGTCCATCGCCGCGATGTCGTCATACGAGGGGATGGCGCCCGGGTCCGTGGGCAGCGTCGGTGGGATGGCATAGACGAAACCGCTGCGGTCCCCGGTTCCTGGGTCGCTATCGCGCTGGGCGACGAACATCGTGCCATCTGCCCCGACCTCGATCCCTCTCAGCGCCTCGCCCGCCAGAACGCTGTAGACGCCCCCGGTGCCGAAGGAGGCATCAAGGGTCGGGTTGGCGGGGTCGGTGACGTTGTAGCGCTCGATGGTCCCATCATTCCGGGTCACGTAGAGGTAGTAGTTCGGCAGGTCGCCTCCTGGGGGAAGTTCCTTGTGGATGCTCATGCCCTCGACCTCGGTGCCGGTCTTCGCGCCGAAACTCTTGACCGTCGAGTCGAGGCCCGAAGGCGCCACCCTTATCTCGCCCGCGCCATAGTCGCCCTCGCCGATGTAGACGAAGCCCCGATCGTCGGTCGCAATGGCGTTAGCCTGCACACCGCCCATGTCGTAGGTCGCGGTCACGCCGCCAGTGACCGGGTCATGGCGCCACACGACCTGAGGTCCGTGGAGCCAACCGCTATACAGGGCGGAAGCATCAGGCGACAGTTCGAGCGCCCGCAGGCTCGTGGTGTTCTCGAACCGACCCGGCGGGTCCACCCAGCCGCCGGAGGCCTGGTCGAAAAGAGTGGACACCGCCCAGGGGCTGGCCAGCGCCGCGGGTAGGCCACAAAGCAGCAGCGACGCGGCGACCAACGTGGCAACCAGGACTTTCCACCTTCTAGGCATTTCGGCCCTCATTGAGCCTTCTCCTTACATGCCGGACACCAATTCTGTTTTTCACGCTAGCAAACCTTGTGCCATTCACAAGATCTTTCGGCTGCTCTCGTGCTCTCTCCATATCTGCCGCGCAGCACAGGACTTAGGAATGTGCCGCGCCACGCGACGCACCGGACTGACGAGCGCGCCCGGGTCCCACTCGTCTCAAGCCCGGTTACGCACGAACCAAGTTCGTTGACGTAAGCGCCTGAGCCAGCATGTGTTACGAGGATCCCTCGAACACCCACCTCGGGCGAGGCATGAGAGGGCATGTTGACGATCGTCACACCGTAATTGGGCCGCATTTATGTAGTTACGCGGAAGTGCCATTTTGACGTTGATAAAAATCAACATACTGAAAATGGAAGTGAAGCCTTTGGCAATCCGCGACTTACGCAGCCGCAACCACCGATTGTGCCGGATCGCATGTTGACAAGCGTCAACATGTGGCCGCCTTGAAAGGCCCGTGGGGCTGCCCTTCTCAGTCCTCCCAGGAGG
>CAYYCI010000775.1:0-1840 GCA_964470215.1 uncultured Planctomycetota bacterium | reverse complement strand
TGCCAAAGCCCACCCGCCCCGGCGCGCTGCCATCCCGGGTTTCCTCATAGATGCGGCACCGGCGCCCGGGCGAAGACCGCCCGGTCGGTGTTCTTGACGTGCAGCAGCGGCGTCAGCCCACAGGCCGTGAGCGCCACCGCCGCGTCGGCCGGGATCCCCACCTCCACCGGACACATCATCTCGCGGTCGCCGTAGCGATCCGTGTAGGTGAGAACCGGCAGGCCCTCGATGGAACACTCCTCGGTCGAGCCGCTCGGGGGGGCCTGCCCCCGGCACCGCCCGGCCACCACCCCGAGGCCAAACGCCGCGTTGCACCACATAAAGTCCCCCGGCCTCTCGACCGAAGCGCCCTCCTCGAAGAAGACGCCCTCGGGCGGATTCGTCCTGGCGCCGTAGGGCAAACGACCCAGGAACCGCGGCATCGCCAGAAAGATGCGCCGGGCCAGAGCCGAAGTCCCCAGCGAGCGCCACGCCGAGTGGTCCGGTCCCCGGAGCCGAGCGGCGGGGTCAGCCCCGGGGTCGAACTCGCGCCAACTCCCCAGACCCAGCAGGCGCGGCGAAGCCCCCGCGACCAAAGCGCCGGGAGCCACCGACGCCAGCCGCCGCAGACACTCCACGTCCCCCGCGTCGTGAGAAAACTCCCAGTCGGCAACCACACAACCGACCGCGCCCCCGCGCATCTGACCCCCCAGCCACTCGAACGTCTCGTCGCGCGCGAGTTCCTCGCGACTCACCGCCGCCACGAAAACCCCCAGCAACTCATCCGTCTCCAGATTGCTCACCAGGTAGTGAATCCCCCGCCAGGTGGCCTCGAGGCCCTGGAAGGCGGGATGGTGGAAAACCGCGTTCAATTGCTCGAAAAAGACCTCGTCAATCCGCTCGATCAGCGCGTTGATAGATTGGAGCGCCGAGTCCGAAATCCGAGGCGCGCCCTCGACCGCCTTGCGGATCAGGTCCGCCGCGGGGGTTGCCGGTCGCCGCTGGGGCCTCTGGCCGGGCGCGATGCCCAGGAGGCGTTCCAGGTCGCTGGCCCCTTCAGCCTCTGGAGCGGCTTCCTCGCCCTCCGCCGGGCCTTCGGCCGGCGGCGCCCCCGCCCCGGGCACGATCGCCGCCACCAACGCCGGGTCGTCCAACACGTTGCTCAGGAGCGCCTCGAGGCTCGGCCTATCCCCGAGCGAGGGATCGGGGCGGGTGCGCATGCGGTTCAGACCCTCCCGCGCCGACCACAGTTTCTTGAGGGCCGGGATGGACGCGACGACGGCGGCCGGCTCGAAGTCCGCGAGCGAGCGGAAGGTCAAATCGGCATGGAGTTCCCCCTCCCCTCTTATCACGTCTGGGACATCGAGGGCGAGTGAGGGGCCGAGGGCGTTGAGCCGCTCGTCCAGATTGTCAATGTCGGTGGCCAGGAACTTCCGCTCGCCCAGCGGCGGCAGCGGCGCATCTCCCGCAACGTCCGCGAGAACCAGAATGTGGAACGGCGCCTCCTCTCGCCTGCGCCCGCCGGTCGGGCCGAAACTGAACTCGAACCTCTCCATCGCCTTGCTCCTGCCTGGGGCCGGGATTCTAGCGCCGCGCGCGCCCCGCTGTCAACGACCCGGTGGGCCGGGCCACTCCCCCTCGTCAACCGAGGATTCGCGATCCACGGAGGATCCACGAAGAACACGAAGAGCACACTAAGGGGAACTGCGGCCTGGGCCATAGTCTTTGCACCGCGATGGCGCCGCGCCGATCCGGCGGTTGCTCCCGGCCGGGGAACGATCACCGCAGAGGACGCGGAGAGGCCCCGGGAACGCCTTACGCCGTCTCGGCAAAGCATTCGTTTCCTTCTCGCCTGCGTTTG
>CAYYCI010000774.1:0-1853 GCA_964470215.1 uncultured Planctomycetota bacterium | reverse complement strand
AGGAGAGGCCCATCATGGAGACATCCCGCCGCGGTTTTCTTGGGGGAATCGCCTTGAGCACTATCGCAGCATCCCTGAAGCGCGCGCAAGGCGCCCCGGCGAGACGACCGAACGTCGCGGTCATCCTGACCGACGACCAGGGCTACGGCGACATCCACTCCCACGGCAACGACAGGATTGATACCCCGAACCTCGACGCACTGGCCGCCAGCGGCGCGCGCTTCCAGCGCTTCTACGTCAGTCCCCTCTGCGCACCGACCCGCGCCAGTTTCCTCACCGGTCGCTACTACCCGCGCACCGGGGTCCACGGGGTCTCCGGGGGCGCGGAGACCATGCGCAGCGAGGAAGTGACCATCGCCGAGGTGCTCAAGGCCGCCGGCTACGCCACTGCCTGCTTCGGCAAGTGGCACAACGGCGCTCACTACCCCCACCATCCCCTCGGACAGGGCTTCGACGAATACCTCGGGGTCTGCTGCGGCCACTGGAACAACTACTTCGACATCGTCATGGACCATAACGGCAAGCCCGAACAGACCCGCGGCTACGTCACCGAGGTCCTCACCGACGCCGCGCTCGATTTCATCGAGCGCAACCGTCAGAAGCCCTTCTTCGTCTATCTGCCCTACAACACCCCACACTCTCCCATGCAGGTCCCCGACAAGTATTTCGACAAGTATGTCGCCCGCGGCCTCGACCCCCGCACCGCTTGCATCTACGGGATGTGTGAGTGCATAGACCACAACGTCGGGCGACTCCTCGCGCGCCTCGACGCCCTCGGCCTGGGGGACGAGACAATCGTCGTCTTCTTCACCGACAACGGCCCCAACGGCCCGCGCTACAACGCCGGCATGCGCGGCGCCAAGGGCAGCGTCCACGAGGGAGGGGTCCGAGTGCCGTGTTTCATCCGTTGGCGCGGCCACATCGAGCCAGGGACCGTCGTCGAACAGATCGCCGCCGACATAGACCTCCTCCCCACGATAGCCGAGATGACGGGTGCGTCCATCCCCGAGGGTCTCGCTCTCGACGGCGTGAGCCTGGTGCCACTGCTCACCGGCCAGGCGAGGGAGTGGCCCGACAGGATGATTTTCACCTTCCACCGGGGCAACGGCGCGGTCCGCACCCAGCGCTATCGCCTGACGATTGAGCGGGGGCGCGTCGCCCTCTTCGACATGGAAGCCGACCCTGGCGAAAAGCGTAACATCGCCAGGGGAAAGCCCGAGGTCGTCCGCAGGCTCAAGGCCGCCTACGAGGCCATGCGTCGCGACGTGATGAAGGGCCAGAGCGGCACCTACGCCATCCCGGTCGGTTACCCCCAGATGCCGCTTGTCGAAATCCCGACCCCGGAGGGGAAGTGGAGTGGGGGCCTGCGCTTTGGCGGCAGGTTCGCAAACAACAACTGGCTCACCGGCTGGAAGTCCACCGAGGCCGAGGTCCACTGGGACCTCGAGGTCGTCCACAAAGGCCCCTACGAGGTCAGCCTGCTCTACATCTGCCCGAAGGACGACCTCGGCTCGCGGATTCGCGTCGAGGCCGACGGCCAAGGAATCGAGGCCGTGCTGGACGAGGCGCAGGAGCCTAACTTCGTCCCGAGTCCCGACCGTGTGCCACGCAAGGAAGTCCACGAGCGTCGTTGGGGGCAGTTCCGCGTCGGCACCCTCAGGCTCAAGAAAGGCCGCCAGACGCTGAGCGTCCGAGCCGTCGAGATTCCCGGCAAGGCCGCCATGGACCTCAAGGCCATCCGCCTCCGCCGCCTCGATTGACCCGCAACGATGAACCCCCGCCACATGCGCTGCCACAAAGGTCACCGGTTGTAGGCGGGCCGTCTCGGCCCGCGGTGCGCCCATGAGCCGTCT
>CAYYCI010000773.1:0-1858 GCA_964470215.1 uncultured Planctomycetota bacterium | reverse complement strand
TCCTCCCCGCTCATCTCGTCCACGACCAACGTGCCCGCGGCTCCGAATTCGCGGGCCATCGCCAGGCGGGCCTCGTCGGCGCTCGTGCCCGACACATACACGCGCGACGCGCCCGCCTTGAGCGCAAAGGCCAGGGAAAACAACCCCACCGGCCCAGGACCCACGATCAGGACAACATCGCCGGGACGCACGCGCGAGACCTCGATGGAATGAGCCGCCGTGGCCCCGGAACACGAGGCCGCGACCAGGACCGCGGGGTCAATGTCGTCCTCGATCTTGATGAAGTGAGCGCCTGCCATCACGTGGAGGTATTCGGCGTAGCAGCCGCGCAGGTGGGGCGGCTCGGCACACGAGAACGATATCCCGTAGGTCTTGCGATGCGGGCAAAGCGAAGGCTCCTTGCGGACTACGCAATAGTAGCATCGTCCACACATCACGCCCCGCTCCCACATCACCTTGTCGCCGGGCCTCAGTGGGCGACCGAACAGGTCGCGTTTCTCCCCGCCCACCTCGGCCACCTCGCCCACCCCCTCGTGGCCGAGAATCATCGGCAGCGGCGTGCGAGGGTCCTTGCCGCGCCACATGTGGACGTCGGAGCCGCACACTCCCGCCGCCAGAATCTTCACTAGCACCTCGCCCTCGGCGAGTGGTTGGACCGCGAACTCGCGCAGGGCCAGCGGCTCGTTGAATTTCTCGAGAACGACGGCCTTGGCCTTCATCGTCGGGGCATCCTCCGGTGTGTGAAAGAGAGAGCACCGCCGATTCTACCCACCCACGCCCCGACCGGCAAACGCCGGCCCGCACGGGCGTGTCAGTCTGAAAAGACGCGGCCTTCATGCCCGGACGACGATGAGGCCGGCTTCGGCCGCTATGGCTTCGAGGCGTCGCAAGGTCGCCTCGTCCTGGCGGCGGGCATCCGGCAGGGGGTAGGGGCGCCTGAGCCATGAATACTTGCCGGCCGCCGCGGGATTGAACGGCAGCAGTGTGATCCTGCTTGCCCCAGCCCGGCGGGCTAGCCGGGCGATGCCCGCCACGGCCTCGGGACTGTCGTTGCACCCCGGGATGAGCGGGACGCGCACGACGACATCCGCTCCAGCAGAGACGAGCCGGCGCAGGTTCTCGGCGATCGGCTCGAGCGGGGCGCCGCAGTTGCGGCGATGGCGTTCGGGGTCGCAGTCTTTCAGGTCATAAAGGAAAAGGTCCACGGTCTCGGCGAAGAGGCGGAGTTTTTCCCACCGAGTGCAGCCACAGGTCTCGATGGCCACGTGGATGCCGCGCTCCCGGCAGAGGGCGGCGATGGCGAGGGCGAATTCCGGCTGAAAGGTCGGCTCGCCGCCGGTCAGGGTGACCCCGCCGCCACTGCGGCGGAAGAATGGCTCGAGACGCTCGGCCTCGGCGACCACCTCGCCTGCGGTCGTGCGATAGCCCTTGACCTCGAGGGCTTCGGTCGGGCAGGCGCGGATGCACTCGCCACACTGCCGGCACCTGGCGCGGTCGTCCGGCCCCTGGTCGGGCCAGGGGGGAAGGTTCTCGGGACAGACCTCCGCGCACTGCCCGCAACCCCCGCAGCGCGTCTCGTACCACACCACTTCCGGCTCCGGCGCGACCGACTCCGGGCTGTGGCACCACACGCATCGCAGCGGGCAGCCCTTGAAATAGACGGCCATCCTGATCCCCGGGCCGTCGTGGGTTGCCGTCTGGTCAATGGCGAAGATGGTGCCGCTGACCTCGGAGGCGCGGAGGCTCACAGCTCGAGTTCCGTCCTGGCGATGATGTCTTCCTGGGCCTTTGGCGGCAGGAGGGTGAATGGGACGAGGTAGCCGCCGATGCGGACGAGGAGGTCGGAGTAGTTCTCGGG
>CAYYCI010000772.1:0-1862 GCA_964470215.1 uncultured Planctomycetota bacterium | reverse complement strand
GGTTCCTGATGGTCTCGTTCGGCGCCTCGTTCGGCTACACGGTGATGGCCCGCGTGTCGCTTTTCATAGGCCGAGCGCAGTTCCTCCTGTCGAAGTGGCTCGGCATTCCGCTCTGAGGCCCGCTCGCCACTTCAGGCCACCGCTATGTCACCCCCTGGCGACAAACCCTCCCGCACGTCCAGGGCGCCTGTGGCCACGGTCATTCTCGTGGTTCTTTGCGTCGGGGCCTATCTCGCCTGCTTGAGCCTGGGGAAGGTCGTTGATGGCCTGATTCTGGTCTGTTGCGGCGCGAAGGACCGTGCTCTGATCATCGAGGAAGGCCAGTGGTGGCGGCTGGTGAGCGCCGGCTTCCTCCACGGCAACCTGATCCACCTCGTGGTCAACATGGCCGCGCTCGTCTCGATCGGGAGGCTCGTCGAGCGCTTGTGGGGCACGCCCCGCTTCTTGCTGATCTACCTGGTCTCGCTCATCGGGGGCAACGTGGCATCGCTTGCGGCTACCCCGGGCATATCGGTCGGTGCCTCGGGCGCCATCCTCGGGCTTTTCGGCGCGCTCGCGGCCTACTCCATTCGCTACCGCCACCTTCTCGCACCACGTGGGCGGTGGGTCCTATGGGTGAACATGGCTGTGGTCGCGGCGGCGCAGGTGGCCATCGGGCTTCTGGTGCCTTTCATAGACAACGCCGCCCACGCCGGGGGCGCCCTGACCGGCGCGGCTCTCGCCATTGTGCTCAGGCCGGAAAGCCTCCGCCAGCCGGGCCGCGTGGTGCGAGAGTTCGCCGTTCGCCTCGCGGTTTTCGCCGTGGCGGTCATCACCGCCTTCGCGCTCTCCGAAGCGGCTGGCCACGCCGTCCGCTCTCAATGGCTGACCGTCGCGCGCTCGGGCTTCCACACCGTGGTGGCCAGGGGCGGAGAGTTCAGCCTCATGGTGCCCCAGGGCTGGCGCTACGAGCCACCAACACGCCCCCACGGCCAACACGTCTTCATCCGTCCGGGCGTTGCCGCGATCAGCGTCAGGGTCGTGCCACCGCGCCAGGGCCTGGACCCTCTGCCCGTGGCCGACAGTCTGAAAGCGCAGTACCTGGCCGAAGGCCTCGAGTTCCTGGCCAGCCGGAACATAACCGTCGGCGGCCAGCCGGGGATCGAGATGCTCTTCCGGCGGCAGGCTGGCGGGAGGACCCAGCGCCACCGCGAGGTCGTCTTCCCTGCCTGGGCTGGGGGCGAGCTCTTTTGCTTCTCGGCGGTTTGCCTCGAGGAGCGCTATCGCCTCCTCGAGTTGCTCTTCGACCAGGTTCTCCAGAGCATCGAGGCCAGGCCGCCCCAGCCGCAGTCATCCCCGGCCCGGGAAGTGTGGCGGAGGGTGCTCGAGAACCCGCGCGACGCCGACGCCGCGGTCGCGCTCGCCGGCTACTACATCGCCGAGGGTCGCCGCCCCCAGGCCGAGCGCCTCTTGCTCTCGGCGCTGGCAGCCAGCCCCGACCACGCGGTCGCCCACGAGCGGCTGGCGTGGCTCTACGCCACCTCCCATCCTCCTCTGCTGCGTCCCGCGCAGGCCGTGCGCCACGCCCGGCGCGCCGTCGAACTCCGCCCGCGCGAGCCGCGCTACCTGGCCACGCTCGCCATCGCCCTGGAGGCCAACGGCCAGCCAGACGAGGCCCTCGCGGCCGCCAGAGAGGCCCGCGACCTGGCGCCCGACGACGCTGCGCTGGCCGAGTTGGTCGAACGCCTGCGCCGACGCGTAGCCCGGAATCCCTGAAAGACGACCGCTGGGTCGAGATGGGGCAGGGCCCGACACGGCTCGCGTTTCACGGTGGCACAGGCTTTCCAGCCTGTGCCCGACGCGGGGCGGGACGCCCCGCCTAC
>CAYYCI010000771.1:0-1863 GCA_964470215.1 uncultured Planctomycetota bacterium | reverse complement strand
GGGAACGCCTTACGCCGTCTCGGCAAAGCATTCGTTTCCTTCTCGCCTGCGTTTGGAACCCACGGTGCACAAAAGCGTGCCAAAGCCCACGCGCCCCAGTCTACCTCGAGGCCAACCACCGGCCGGCTCGAACCCGCCTCCAGTCGTCCGGCCTGAATTGAGCGGCTCCTCCCCCCTTGCGAGCGGCGGCTCGCAAGGGGGGAGGCGGGGGGCGTCGGCCACGGTCTCCCCGTGGCCGACGCCTTCTCCTCTCTCCCCTTTGCGTTCTCTGCGTCTCTGCGGTTTCTTCTCCGCGCACTCTCTGTGTCCTCTGTGTCTCTGTGGTGAAATCCGGCCGCCGCGGGGAGCATCGGGCGGGCCGGGGGCTTGCGTTGGTGAAGGGAAGGTGGTATGGTCTTGGCATCGCTCGGCGCCAGGAGCCGTGGGTGATGGCCGAACTGACGAACGAGTTCACCTGGTCGGTGAGCCGCGACGATTGTTTCCGAACGTGTCCCAGGCGCTATTTCTACCACTACTACGCTTCCTGGGGCGGATGGGATGCCACCGCGCCAGAGCGCACCCGCAGGCTCTACGTCCTGAAGCAACTGAAGACCGGGGCGATGTGGGTGGGCGAGCGGGTCCACACGTGTATCCAGCGGACGCTGGAGAACCTCCGCCGCGGGATCACGGTGCTGAGCCCGGAGAAGATCGTGGAGGTGACGCTTTCGCAGATGCGGGAGGACTTCCGCTCGTCGCGCGCGGGGAACTACTGGAAGAATCCGAAGAGTTGCGCGCTCTTCGCCCACGAGTACGGCATCCCCGTCTCGGACGACCACTGGCGCGAGGCGGCGCGCAGGGTGGAGAGGTGTCTGCGGAACTTCTACGCCTCGGACCTCTTCGCCCACCTGCGCTCGCTGCCCCGCGATGCGTGGCTGGAGGTCGAGAGGCTGGCGACCTTCACCCTCGACGGGGTCAAGGTCTGGGTGAGGCTGGACTGCGCGTTGCGGGAGGAGGGGCTGGTGCGAATCTTAGACTGGAAGACGGGCAAGAGCCTCTCGGAGAAGAACACGACCCAACTGGCCTGCTACAGCCTCTACGCCCAGGAGCAGTGGGGCGTGGCGCCCGATGACCTGCGGGCAGCCGAATACTACCTGTTGGCCGACCGCATCCAGGACTACCGGGTGACGGCTGGCGACATCGAGGACGTGAAGGCCTACATCCGCGGGAGCGTGGCCGACATGGCGTCGCTGCTCGTTGACCCGCGGACCAACACTCCGATGGCCGAGGACGCGTTTGCCAAGACCGAGAACCTGTCGGCCTGCCGGCGGTGCAATTTCGTGGGGGAGTGTCGCCAGGATGTGGCGGCGGCCCTCGCGGGCGGATAGGGGCGATTTGTGCTTGACAATCCCCCCCAGGGGGCTATAATCGCGGCGGAGCGGAGTAGCGCGTCCCCCGCAACTTCAAGGAGGCTCGGCGGATGAGTCTTGCTGGCAAAATCTTCTCCGTGATCGCCCTCGTGGCGGCGGTCTTCTATACCGGCATCACTGCCGCACTCGTCTCCCTCCAAGAGAACTACCGCAAGCAACTGGTCAAAGCGAAGGCCGAACACCGGGTGGCGATCCAGGCGAAGGACAACGAGATAGCGGACCTGAACGTTGAGGCCAAGAACCTCAGTGAGAAGTTGGCTACGACCCAGCGAGAGCTGGCTCGCGCCGTCGCCGAGGCGAACGAGTTGCGAGCCGAGTGGGAAGAGGCCGCCGCGGTGAACCGCTACGCGATGGCCATCATTCGCGACCAGGAGGACCAGATCGCCACCCTCTCGGCCCGGGTGGATAGTTACAACGACGACCTGAAGTCGCAGCGCGACGCCAACGACAAACTCCA
>CAYYCI010000770.1:0-1870 GCA_964470215.1 uncultured Planctomycetota bacterium | reverse complement strand
CACCAGCCCCCTCTCGCCTTTCCGCCGCGACGTGACCGCCGAGATTGCCGAGGCGTGTCACGAGGCCGGGATTCGCATCTTCTGGTACTACTCGCAGCCCGACTGGCACCACCCCGACTACCGCACGGCACGCCACGACCGCTACGTCCGCTACCTCCACGGCCAGATCCGCGAACTCCTGACCAGGTACGGCCGCATTGACGGGCTGTGGTTCGACGGCCTCGGCGGGAGGGCCGAGGATTGGGACGCGCCCGCCCTCTTCAAACTCGCTCGTAGCCTCCAGCCCCACATCTTGATCAACAACCGCTGCGGCCTCCCGGGGGACTTCGACACCCCCGAACAACGCGTCGGGCGCTTCAACAACCGCCGTCCCTGGGAAAGTTGCATCACTCTCGGCACGCAATGGGCCTGGAAGCCCAACGACCGCATCAAGTCGCTCGCCCAGTGTGTCTCGCTGCTGGCGCGCTGCGCCGGTGGCGACGGTAACCTGGCGTTGAACATCGCACCCATGCCCGACGGGCGGATCGAACCTCGCCAGGCCCAGCGCCTGCGCGAGATTGGGGCCTGGCTTGAACGCTACGGCGAGAGCATCTATGGGACCCGCGGCGGGCCGTTCCTGCCAACCACGGCCTTCGCCAGCACCTTCCGCGGCAACACCGTTTACCTCCACCTGCTGGACCCCGGGCGCGAGGTGCTGAGACTCTCGCCGCTGGACAAGCGAATCGTCGCGAGCGAGATGCTGACGGGTGGGAGTTGCGAAGTGACCCAGACGCCCGATTACATCGAGGTCCGCGTGCCCGAGGCCCACCGCCGGTCCCCCGACACCATCGTTGTCCTCACGCTCGACGGCCCGGCGGCGGAAGCAGAAACCGGCAGACTCAGGTCAGGGTCGCTCGCAGCGGGGAAGAAGGCTCGCGCCTCGAACTTCTTCCGCAACAACCCAACCTACGCGCCGGAAAAGGCGTTCGACGACGACTTCGCCACCCGCTGGGGCTGCGACTGGGGCACGAGGTCCGCCTGGCTCGAGGTGGACCTCGGCAAGCCCGCAGCCATCGGTCGCGCCCTCCTCAGCGAGCCGTACGGCCGCGTGCGCCAGTTCGCGCTCGAGTACTGGGATGGCCAGCAATGGAGGGCTTTTGCTCGCGGGACCACCGTCGGCCCCCGCCGCGTCCTCACCTTCCCGCCGATAACCGCCCGGAGAGTGCGCCTGAACATCATCCGCTGCACCGACGGCCCCTCGATCTGGGAGTTCCAGCTCTTCCCGCCAAGCAAGTGAGAGGCCACTGCCCCGCCACCTCTCGACCGCTCCCTCACCACTCCATCGCTCAGGGTTGGACTATTGGAGTGCCGTTGATCAGCATGCCGGTGGGTGTGTGGACGATTTCGTGTGTGCCGCGGGCGTCGCGCCAGCGGACGCCCACGATGCCCTTGCCGCCGACCGCCGTGAGTTTCGGCAGGCGACCTTCCTCTTTGGCAGGGTGCGGACGCAAGACGGTGAAGAAGACGACGGAGCGGCACTTCTCGGTCGAGGCGGTCAGGTGCCATTGGTTCGGCTTGCCGTCCTCGGGCGGCGGGGTGAACTTGTCGGTCTGGACGAAGCGCAGCGCCCTCGGGGCGATGAAGTCCACCTGGAGCCTCGCACGAGCCCGCCGGATGAGGACCCGTCTGGCTTTCGGCTCGACGGCCATCTTCTCGAGGGCGTGGAGCCACCATTCGAACGTCACCGGGCGCGGCGCTTCGAGTTCGTCGGCGATGACGAACACGCCCGGGCGGATGTGGACGACGTGGCGGAGGAACCTCGTTAGCTTGCCGCCATAGGCCCGCGAGGCGTCGCCGAGGGCGTAGTCGAAGCGGTCGTTGTGGATGAATC
>CAYYCI010000769.1:0-1880 GCA_964470215.1 uncultured Planctomycetota bacterium | reverse complement strand
GTGGACGGTGGCGCGGGCATGGCCCAGGCGCTCGGAGCGAGGTTCCTCGACGAGTCGGGACGGGATATCGGTCCGGGCGGTGGCGAACTGTCGCGGCTTGCCCGGTTGGACGTCTCGGGTCTCGACCCGCGGCTGGCAAACGTGGCTTGCGAGGTGGCCTGCGACGTTGACAACCCGCTCCTCGGCCCGAATGGCGCGGCAAGGGTCTATGCCCCTCAGAAGGGCGCGACCCCCGAGGCGGTCGCGGTGCTGGAGGCCAATCTCGCTCGGTTCGCCGACGTGGTCGAGCGCGACCTGGGAGTGAGCGTGCGAGACGTGCCGGGGGCTGGGGCGGCGGGGGGCCTCGGCGCCGGACTGATGGCCTTCCTGGGCGCCAGGCTCAGGTCAGGGGTCCGGATCGTGATCGAGGCCACCGGCCTGAGGGACAGACTCCGCGGCGCCGACCTGGCAATCGTCGGCGAGGGCAAACTCGACGCCCAGACCGCCCACGGCAAGGTCCCCGTCGGGGTGGCCGAGGTTGCCGCCGAGGCGGGAGTGCCGGTGGTCGCTATCGCCGGGAGCCTTGGCGATGGCTACGACGTCGTCCACGAGAAGGGCATCGCGGCTTGTTTCGCGATCTTCGACCGCCCGATGTCGCTCGAGGAGGCGTTCGCCCGCGCCGAGGAACTCCTGGCCCGGACGGCTTGCGAGGTCGTCAGGGCGTTCGTTGCCCGAAGGAGCCGGTAGTGGGGAAGCGTCCAATCGCGCTCTCGACGGCCTGGCACCCGGCCAGCGACGAACGACTGGTGCCGACCCTCGAGGCCATCGAGCGGATGGGCTTCGAGGCGGTCGAGATCGGGGTGTCGGGAGCGAGGTTCCGCCTCAAGAAGGTCAAGCGCTTCCTCGAGGGGGCGAAGGTCGAGGTCGTCAGCGTCCACAACGTCCTCTCCGAGCGGAAACTCGCCCCCGGGAATCGCCGCGGCGACTGGCTCGCCTCGACCGACGAAGAGAGGCGCCGAAAGGGCGTCGAGGCCACCATCGAGAGCCTCGGGAACGCGGAAGCACTGGGCGCCAGGGCATTGGTCCTCCACCTCGGCTCTCTGCCCATCGAGGGCAAGTGGGAGAAGCAGGAGCGGCTCTACCGCCAGTTGGCGGCTGGCGAAACGGGCGAGCGAGACGAGTTGTTGCGCGCGCGGTCGCGGCTTGCCCCCGCGCACCTCGAGGCCGCCTCGCGGAGCCTCGAGGAACTCCTAGCCTGGGACTGCAAGGTCCGCCTGGGCATCGAGTGTCGCATGGGCTGGCACGAGTTGCCCGACATCGAGGAACTCGGGCTGTTGCTCGAACGGTTCCCCGACCCGCGCGTCGGCTACTGGCACGACACCGGCCACGCAGCGATCCAGGAGGTGCTGGGGCTGGCGGAGCGTTGGGAATGGCTCCGTCGCCACCGCGACCGGACCATCGGCGCCCACATCCACGACGTCCGCGAGCGCGTCCGCGACCATCATCCGCCCGGGCTGGGCGATTTCGACTTCGAGCCGTTGCTCGACCTCCTCCCCCCCGACGCCCTCGTGGTCATGGAGATAGCGGCGGGGTTCATCCAGGAGGAAATCCTGGCCGGGAAGCGTTTTCTCGAGGAGGTCGGGTTTTGATTTTTCGGCGCGTGCCGTTGATCCTGGCCTCTGACTCACCGCGTCGCCGCGAGATTCTGGCAGCGATGGGCTACGAGTTCCGCGTCGTGCCGCCAGTCGTCGAGGAGGACGTTGACCCGAACCTTGCCCCAGAGCACCAGGCCGAGGTCCTGGCGGAGCGGAAGGCCGAGGTGGTCGGACGGGTGGTCGGCAAGGCGTTGGTGCTGGGCGCCGACACCCTGGTGGCCCTGGGCGAGGCCGGCGAACTGTTGG
>CAYYCI010000768.1:0-1881 GCA_964470215.1 uncultured Planctomycetota bacterium | reverse complement strand
GGGGGGATAGGCACAGGTTGGAAAACCTGTGCCACCGGAGTAAATGGCCCATGTGGGCGAGGCCATGTAGGCGGCGCCCCGGGTGGAGCGCCCCTGCCGCCGATGCGTGGGCAGGCGGGGTTTGGTATAATCTGGGTTCGGTCATGTCGAGAGGACGCGGCGAGGCCATGGAAATGTCTCTGCGCGAGCTGGTCGGGCTGGAGGCCCTCGAGCGCCTGCGCGACGCGCTAGCGACCGCGACCGGCATGGGCGTGGCGATACGCGAGCCGGCCGGCCGGCCGCTCGTCCGGACCGCCCAGGTCTCGGACACCCCGGTCCGGCTCATCGAGTCGGTGGAATTGGACGGGGCGTGCCTGGGATACGTGGAACTCGTCGGGCCGGAGCGCGGTCCTGCGGCGAAAGAGTTGCTGAGGGCGAACACGGCTCTCTTGGTGGAACTATGCCGCCGGGGACGAGAATCGGGGCGCCGCCTCAGGGAACTGGCCACCCTGGCCGATATCTCGGCCCTCCTGACCCAAACGACCGACCTCCAGGGACGCCTCGACCTGCTCACCCGCTCCACCACCGAGGCTCTCGGGGTCAAGGGCTGCCTCATCCGACTCCTCGACCACGAGAACGGCGAACTGGTGGTCAAGTCGGTTCATAATCTGAGCCGCCGCTACCTCGAGAAGGGACCGGTCAACCTCAGCGATAGCATCGTGGACCAGGAGGCGATCCTGGGGCGCGTGGTCTACTCGCGCGACGTGGTCAGCGACCCGCGGATGCTCTACCCCCGCGAGGCAGCCGAGGAGGGGCTGGCCTCGATGCTGTGTGTGGCGCTGCGGACGAAGGGCCGAGCGATCGGGACGATTCGAGTCTACACCGCCGAGCCCCACGAGTTCGGCCCGGAGGAGGTGAGCCTTTTCCGGGCGATAGCAAACCAGGCGGCGGCCGCGATAGAGAACGCGGCGCTCTACGAGGAGGCCCTCCGCGCCCAGGCCCTCGACAAGGAGTTGGCCGCGGCGGCCCAGATCCAACGCCACCTGATGCCGAAAGACTGTCCCACGCTCCCGGGCTTCGAGATCGCGCGTCGCTATGTGCCCTTCGGCCTGGTCGGCGGCGACCTCTACGACTTCGTCCCAATCCACAACCAGCACCTGGGCATCGTCATCGCCGACGTGGCGGGCAAGGGCGTGCCCGCCGCCATCCTGATGGCCGCCACCCGCGCCGCCCTCCGTGGCCACATCGAGACCGTCTATGCCGCCAGGGACATCGTCGCCCAGACCAATAAGGTGCTCTGCCGGGACATTGCGCAGGACCAGTTCGTCACTCTCTTCTACGGTGCGCTCGACACCGCAGGCCGCCGCTTCACCTACTGCAACGCCGGCCACATCCCCCCGCTGATCTTCCGCGACGGGCAACACTGCGAACTGACCGAGGGGGGACTGGTCCTGGGGGTGGACCCGAGTGCCACCTATCAGGAGCGCCAGCTCGTCCTGAAGACCAGCGACGTGTTGGTCTTCTACACCGACGGGCTGACCGAGACGATGAACCCAGAGGGGGAGACATTCGCGCGGCGGCGACTGGTCGAGGCGGTGGCTGGTCACCTGGGCGAGAGCGCCGAGGAGATTCTCGATCGCGTGTGGCACGCCTCACGCGAGTTCGCTCGCGGGAGCGCCCCCCGCGACGACTTCACCATCATCGTCCTCAAGGCCCTTTGAACCTTTATTCACCGCAGAGCACGCACAGACCGCGCAGAAGCCGCCGAGAAGGGCCAGTCCGGTGGCACAGGCTTTCCAGCCTGTGCTGATTTTCCAGCGGCAGATGAACGCAGCGCAAGTCGGGCACCGATGAACACGGACGAATGGCACTCACGGTAACCTGGCCGGCAACGCTTCGCGC
>CAYYCI010000767.1:0-1893 GCA_964470215.1 uncultured Planctomycetota bacterium | reverse complement strand
GGAACGTGGCGACGACCTTCCGCCTGGCCAGCCGACGCATCTTGCCCAGGAACGGAAGACTGTCGGCCACGTAGTCGAATAGCCCGATCGCGAGGATGATGTCGAACTCGCGCTCGAACTTCTGCTCCATGAAGTCGGCGTTGATGAACTGGCAGCGGTCGGCCACCCCCTCCTTCTCGGCCAGTTGCCGGGCGATCTCGAGCATGTTCTCGGCGAAATCGAGGCCCACGACCTCTCTCGCCCCGGCCTTCGCTATCGCTACGCCGAACCGCCCGGAGCCGCAGCCCACGTCGAGGACCGAAATCCCCGGCTCGCTGCACTCGGCCACGGTGCGGCGGAACCGCTCGTACATGTCCCACCGCAACTTCCGGTCCAGCCAGCGGGCGAACGCGCCCTTCTCGCCGGTGTAGATAGCGTCGAAGTCAGCAGCCGTCCCGTGGAAGTGGGTCTTGACCTTGTCGCGGACGGTCGCCACTTCAGGCTCCTTTCTGGTGTGCGAGCTCCGTTTCGGCCGGGCGCCTGGGCGCGTTCCACGCCAGGCCCCTCCCGCCCGCGACTATCCTCGCCAACCCCACGAGGTAGGCGGCGTTTATCATGCAGAAGTAATACGGCAACTTCACCAGTGGCAGCCTCAGGCGCCCGCCGGTCAGCCAGCCGACCAGCGCCGCGCCGTAGAAAGCCAACTGGCCGGCCAACACTACCGACCACAACGCCCCGCCGCGGCGCGCCGCTAGCGCCACGTTCAGCGCCAAGGCGCCGGCCAAGGCGAACGGGCCGAGCAACCGCAGGACCTTGTGGGCGACGAACGTGAAGACCAGCCACGGCCTCGGCGGCCACAGCAGCAGGCCGAGGAGGCGAAGTTGGCGGAAGTTCCCCACCGCGATCCTCACCCTCCGCGCGAAGCCCCCCATCTCGCTGGCCTCTTCGCAGGCCACGGCCCCGGGCGCATAGACCGCCCGGTGGCCCTCGGCCACGACGTGGACGGGTATCTCGTAATCGTCGTTGATCCTGATCTTGTCGAGGTCGGGGCAGAGCTCCCGTCGGATAGCATAGAGCGCCCCGTGGGCGCCGAGGATGCTCCCCAGGTCGCTCTCGCAGCGCTTTATGAAGGTCTCGTAGCGCCAGTAGAAACCTTCCTCTTCTCCCAGTTCGGCCTCGCCGGGCCGCAGCACCCGATAGACCCCGCTGACGCAGCCCACCTGGGGGTCGGCGAACGGCTTGACCAGTTCGCGGATGCTCTGGGGTTCGAGGCGGCAGGCGGCATCCGAGAACGCCACTATCTCGCCCCGCGCGGCCGCCACGCCGTCGCGCAGAACAGCCAACTTGCCCCGGTTGCGCTCGAAGGCCATTAGTTCGATGCCCCGGTCGGCGTAGCCGGCCGCGATGTCGTTCGTCCGATCGGTCGAGCCGTCGCTGAGGACGACGACCTGGAGTTTGTCCCTCGGGTAGTCGAGCGCCAGACAACTATCGAGCTTCGCCCCGATGGCGTGTTCCTCGTTGTAGGCCGGCACGAGGAGGGTGACCGATGGCGTGATGTCGCCGGTCCTGGGCTTTCGGCGCACCAGGCGCACCAGGGCCGCGAGCAGGAGCGGATAGCCCACGTAGGCGAAGGCGACCAGGCCGATCAGGAGCCAGAAAGCAACCGTCACCGCTAGCTCCTCAGCGGAGAAATCCCAAGCTCCAAATCCCAAATCTCAAACAAGCGCCAAGAACCAAATCCCAAGTTCCAAACGCGGGGCAAGGCGCAGCTCTCGGGCGCGCGAGCTGCCGGTCAGGACGACTTCTCGATGATGGCGGAAAGGATCCTCAAGAGCTCGCCAGCCTCTCTGACCAGTGCGCCCCTTTCCCTTTGAACTTCCGGCTTGGCCCCGGGATCAAGGAGGCGGAGGAAAA
>CAYYCI010000766.1:0-1893 GCA_964470215.1 uncultured Planctomycetota bacterium | reverse complement strand
TGTAGCCGTGGTCGGTGGCGCAGGCGAAGTCGAGGCGGACGATGTCGCGCATGTGTTGGTAACTCTCGTCCACCGACTGATCGCCCACGCGGTTGCAGATCGAGACGTCGGTGTGTTCGTGGAGGTCGCCGTAGAAGAGTTTGAGGGTCCGGCCTCTGTAGGTGATGGTTGGGGTCGGCCTGTCCTCGCCGCGTTCGAGGCGGATGGTGCCTGCCTCGAAAGGCTCGGGCGGCTCGACGAGGGGCTCGAGGTCCATCGGCGCGGGCGACGGGCTCTCGGGCAGGGGATGAGTTACTACGTAGATGTCGCTCTTGGCCGCGAGGGTGCGGTCCACCTGGGACCAACTGTTCGGCATGTCGTCGTTCTGGATGGCGATGTAGGCTCTCCCGTCGCCGAGAGCGATCTGTGGGGCGCGGTCCATGCCCTTGCGGCCCGAGAGTTGGGCGGGCGGCAGCCACTGGGAGCCGCTGTAGCCGGTGAGGAAGGAGTCCCAGCCCGAGCGCGGCAGCCTGGGCTTCAGGAAAGCGATCCACAGCCGGCCCGAGCGGTCGAACGCTGCGGTCGGGCCTTCACACCGGGCCGTGTAGAGCGGCGAGCGGGCGTAGCCCTTCGGGGCCATCAGCCCCGTCGGGGTGACCTTCGCGGCGATGAGGCGGCGGCGATTCGTCGCGCCGATGCGATAGCCGGAGGTCTGGCAGTTCTCGTAGATGAGCCACAGGTCGTCGCCCCGAGGGGTCAACACGGGGTGGCGGTCAATCGAGGGTGCTTTGGTCAATCTGCGCTCCGGACCCCAGGTGCCCGCCGGCGCCCTCTGCCGGAGGTAGATGTCGTAGTTGTTCTGGCGGAAACTGTGCCAGGCCACGGCCACGCGGCCACTGGAGAGGACCGCGATTGTAGGGGCGTAGTTCGAGGTCTCGGCCAAACTGACCCGCTGCGGTCGCTCCACATTGCCGGCCTTGACCGCGGTGGCGAAGACCTGGCGGGTTCCCGTGCGGTTGCTCTCCCAGGCAACCCAGAGGGTTCCGTCGCGCCAGGCGGCGGCGGGCTTGATGTCCACGGCCTCGTTGGTGGTCAGGCGGACTGGCTCGGACGGCCCGTTCGGGCCACAGAGGACAAGATAGATGTCCCAGTTTTTCTCGACCTCCGCGGCGTAGAGGATCGCGGCCTTCTGGCCGGCGGGAACGGCCTTGACACCCAGGATATAGGTGCCCTTGCCACCGAGGACCTGCCACTGGGCCTTCTTCTCCGGGCGCTTGCCGGCGGGGACGAGACGGGCGACCTGGAGGGTGTCGGCCCCCTGGCGGAAACTCAGCCAGGCGGCGTAGAGGCTCCCGTCGCCGGCGAGGGCGAGCGCCGGCTCGTCGTTGAAACCCTCGCCCCCGGAGAGAGAAAGCGCAGGCGGGATGGCGGTCTCGACGAGTGCGAGGTCGTCGAGCCAGATGCGGCCCGCCGGCGCGCCGAACGACGACGGGGCGATGACCTGAAGTTCCAGTGTGCCGTCGCGGGAGACCGTGATCGGGACGGCATAGCGCCGCCAGCGTCGGCCCACGCGCTCCCAGGCGGCGACCAGCCGGCGCTGCTTCGCCCCGGGCAGGACTGCCCAGAGGACGAGTTTGGTGTTGTTCGTCGCGCGGGCCCAGGCCTCGAAGCGATAGAGGTTGCCGCCCTTGACCTCGAGCCTCTGAATGAGCCTGAGCGCCTGGTTCGGGCGGGTGACCTCGCCGGTGAGGGCCTTCTGGCCGGAGTGGGCAAGTCTGGGGTCGTTGACGAGCGCCTGGCGCGGGTCGGCCTGCCAACCCTCAAGACCCCGCTCGAAGCCCCCGTTGACGAGGATGTCCGGGCCCGTCGCGGCCGGTGCAGACGAAATTGCGACGAGCACCAGGAAAGCGAAGG
>CAYYCI010000765.1:0-1894 GCA_964470215.1 uncultured Planctomycetota bacterium | reverse complement strand
GGCGATTTTAACCGCAAAGGATGCAAAGAGCGCAGAGGGAGAATCGGGAAACGGCAAACGGCACGGCCTGAAACGTAGAGAACGCGGAAAAGGCAAAACTGCACATCATCACGGTTAGCCGCAACCCGAAGGGAGAAAGGCGTTATGGTAAACCTGTAGCGCGGGGGTTTATCCGATAACGTAGGGTAAGTTTCGCACTTTCGGGAGGCAGGAAGTAGACGGGTAGCCCCGGAGCTGGTCGAATTGGGGATTAGAGAAGTTACCCAAGGACCAGCAGAAGGAGGCTACCCATGGCGCATGCTACCACGAAGGACGGCGAAGGCAAGGGGTTGGACGGGGTCATCCGGGTGGACCAGGCCGAGGTGAAGGCCCACCTCGGAGAGATGGTCCGCCAGAGCGTCGAGGAGACGTTGAACGAACTTCTCCAGGCCGAGGCGGACCGGCTGTGCCGGGCGAAGCGGTACGAGCGGTCGCCGGACCGGGCCGACACGCGGGCCGGCCAGTATGAGCGGCAGTTGCACACCAAGGCCGGCGCGGTGACGCTCAAGGTGCCGAAGTTACGTACGCTGCCGTTCGAGACGCAGATCATCGAGCGGTACCGGCGTCGGGAGTCGAGCGTGGAGGAGGCCCTGATGGAGATGTACCTAGCGGGCGTGTCGGTGCGGCGTGTGGAGGACATCACCGAGGCCCTGTGGGGGACGCGGGTCAGCCCTTCGACGGTGAGCGACCTCAACCAGCAGCTCTACGAGCGGATTGATGCCTGGCGTTCGCGTCCGCTGGCGGGCGAGCATCCGTACGTGTTCCTGGACGGCCTCTGGCTGAAGCGGTCGTGGGGCGGCGAAGTCCAGAACGTGTCGGTTCTGGTAGCCATCGGCGTGGGCCAGGACGGCTACCGTGAGATCCTGGGCGTGGCGGAGGGCGGCAAGGAGGACAAGGCCAGTTGGCAGGCGTTCCTCAGGCACCTGAAGGAGCGAGGCCTCAAGGGGGTGCGCCTGTTCATCTCGGACAAGTGTCTGGGCCTGGTGGAGGCCCTGGCCGAGGCGTACCCCGACGCCAAGTGGCAGCGGTGCGTGGTGCATTTCTACCGGAATGTCTTCACGGCGGTGCCGAGGGGGAAGGTCCGCGAGGTGGCGGCCATGCTCAAGGCGATCCACGCCCAGGAGGACCGGGCCTCCGCCGAGGCCAAGGCGCGGGACGTGGTCGCGAAACTCGAGAAGATGCGGCTCGGGAAGGCGGCGGCGATCGTGCGCCAGGGCGCCGCCGAGACGCTCACCTACTACGCGTTCCCCTCGGAACACTGGCGGAGCCTGCGGACGAACAACCCGCTGGAGCGGATCCTGCGGGAGGTGCGGCGGCGGACGCGGGTGGTGGGGAACTTCCCGGACGGACGCAGCGCGCTGATGCTGGTGGCGGCGCGGCTGCGGCACGTGGCAGGGACGGCGTGGGGCACGCGGCGGTATCTGACGGTCGAGCGATTGGCCGAACAGCAAAGGGAGCAGAGCCATCGCCGGAGCCGCAAGGCCGGCTGAGCGAACCGGCCTGGCTCGGCCTCCGCCCTCCGGGCTCCGGCCGACCCAGGCCCGACCGGCGCGGGGACTACCCGTGACAGAAAGTGCGAAAGATTCTTGACACTACCTTCTCCGCGTTCTCTGCGTTGAAAAGAGGTGTCGTGCTACCGGAGGTGGTGCTGAAAGAGGCGCATGCGGCGGGAAAGGGTCATCGCCTCGTACCGGCACATCTCGTGGCAGCAGAAACAGGCGATGCATCGGCGATAATCAATCACGGGCCCGGAGTCGGTCATCGCAATCGCCTCGACGGGGCACGCCTCGACGCACGAACCGCACTTTACGCACTTTTTTCTGTGGACCTTCGGCTGCGTCACGAGAATCATCGC
>CAYYCI010000764.1:0-1909 GCA_964470215.1 uncultured Planctomycetota bacterium | reverse complement strand
CGCAGATCGAGTTGGTGACGAAGCAGTTCTCGAAGACCATGGCCTCGCGGGCGAATGCGTCGAGGTTCGGCGTGGGGTCTATCCTGGCGAGCCGCCCGCCGTAGGCCCCGATGGCGTGGGCCGTATGGTCGTCGGACATGATGAACAGGATGTTCGGCTTCTTGGAGGCCGGTGCGGCGACGAGCCGGCCCGCGGCCAGAGCGGCCAGTCCGCCCAGGAATTGTCTGCGGTTCATTCCTCTCTCCTTCAGTCGCAGTGGAAGACTTCTTCCATGGTTGCCCACCACTCGCCCTCCGCCCTGTCGGGCAGGGGTTCCTGGCAGGGGGCGGTGTGTTCCCACCACTTCTGGGTCACGGGATCGGCGGCCATGCGGGCCATGTCGGCCTCGAAGTCCTCGCCCGTGTATTCGAGGTAACTGAATAGGTAGTAGTTGCCGTCGGGCAGGCGGCGGAGGAAGATGGTGTAGTTCTGGATGTGGCACTCCTTGATCATCCGGAGGACTTCGGGCCACACGTTGGCGTGGAGGCGCCTGTATTCCTCGACCTTTTCCGCCTTCAGGCCGATGACCCAGCCGTGTCGTTCCATCGTCGTGCTCCTAACGCCTCTTTCGGTGTTGGCCGTAGATTTCGCGGATGCGGTCTATGCCAATGGCCAGGAGGATGAGTGCGCCGAGGTAAGCGTTCTCGTAGTAGGGGTTGGCCTTGAGTTCGACGAGGGCGTGTCGGATGAGGGTGTAGATTGCGGCGCCCATCAGGATTCCCAGTGGCGAGATGGTTCCGCCAGCCAGCCCCGTGCCCCCGATGATCGCCACGGCGAACGAGACGATAAGCCAGTTGTCTCCCGTCTCGGGGGTCGCTGAGCCGAGTTTCGAGGCCCACAGCACCGCGGCGAGGGCGGCGAAGAGACCGCTGAGGACGTTTGCCCACACGACCATCGCGTCGGTGTCAATCCCCGAGAGCCGCGCGGCGGCCTCGTTGCCCCCAGTGGCCAGCAGCCGCCGCCCGAAGACCGTGTTGCGGAACATATACGAGGATGCCATCAGCACCGCTACCGCGATCATCAGGACGTACGGCACCCCGTGGAATCCGCGCTGGCCGACGTGCCAGAACGAGGTCGGCACCGCGTAGGGCTGCCCGCCGGAAATCCCAGAGCGCAGGCCCATGAAGATGAACATCGTCGAGAGGGTGACGATGAACGAATTGATGCGAAGGCGCGTGATCAGCAATCCGTTCAAAAGGCCCATCAGGCCGCCCGCCGCGAGCGCTATCGGCACCCCTACCCAGCCGCTCACGCCCCAGTAGTCGCGGTCGAGGCACAGGCCCAGGACCACCGTGGCCATGCTCCCGACGGCGCCGACCGAGAGGTTCATCCCCCCGACCACCAGACACACCGCCTGGGCCATTGCGATCAGGGCAAAGAAGGCCATCGTGCGACTGATGACGAACATGGTGTAGCGGGTCAGGAAGGTCCTCGAGACGACGCCGAGGAGAGCGAAGAGCATGGCCGTGAAGATGAAAAGGCCGATCGTCCGACCGGTGAAGAGCCTGCGGGTCGCTTTGGGAGTTCGCGCCATTATTTACCTCGCGCCGCCCTCAGGCATGCCAGAGTCCACGAGAGGATTCCACCGTTGCGCCCTTTTCCCGCGCAGGCGACGACGGGCACGGCAGTGCCGTGCCCCTACCGCTGGTGGCACAGCCCTTCCAGCCCAGCATGCGGGCCTCCTGGTGGCACAGGCTTTCCAGCCTGTGCTCGACTACAAGCGCGTGGCATCGGCGCCGAATGCCGAGGGCACATCTGGGCGCGATGGGCTTTGGCACGCTTTTTGCACCGCAAATAATTGCCAGGCGAGAAGGGAAAGAATGTCTTGGCTGGCTGCCGGCCCCGCTCCTCGTCTGGAAACGCCGCGGGG
>CAYYCI010000763.1:0-1916 GCA_964470215.1 uncultured Planctomycetota bacterium | reverse complement strand
ACTCGACAGCATGGATATCCACATCGCGAATCTCGACGACGGCTGGTTCGACTGCGAGTCGGTAGCGGTTGACCAGACGACGCGGCGGATCTACCTGGTGACCAAGCCGCGGATGTCCGGGCAGAAGGTGAAGGTCTACGAGATGCCCTGGCCCAGCCGGGCCGTCCGCAAGGCCAAGCCACTCAAGGCGATCGCCACTCTGAAGATACCCACCGCCACCGCGATGGACATCTCCCCCGACGGTCTTCGTGCGGTGGTGCTGAGCTACGGGCACGCGTATGAGTACACCCGCGGGGCCAAGGAGAGCTGGGCGAGCGGTTTCGCCGGGGCTCCGCGCGTTCTTCGTATGCCCAAGCGCAGCCAGGGCGAGTCCGTCTGCTACGGGCCGGACGGCAAGACGCTGTACCTGACCAGCGAGGACCTGCCCGCGCCGCTGTGGGAAGTCGCGCCGAAGGTGAAAAAGTGACGGTGGCCCCCTGGGGGCCACGTCGCCGCTGGCAAACTGGACCCGGGGCGCCGCGCCCTTGATATCCGACCGCGGGGGGCGTAGTATGCCGCCGAACAAGGAACGGGCATGACCGACGAGACATCGACATTGGGCGTGGCGCTGGTTGGCTGCGGCACGGTCGGCCGAGCCGTGGCCACAATACTCACGCGCGACCGCGAGATACTCGCCTCGCGCCTCGGCGCGCGGCTGGAGCTGCGCCGCGTGGTGGACACCGACCTCACCGGCGCTCGCGAACTGGGTCTGGAAGAGTCGCTGCTGACCCAAGACCTGGCCGACGCCCTGGAGGACCCCGGCGTCGGCGTGGTCGTGGAACTGGTGGGCGGGACGACGTCTGCCAAGGATATCATCGAGCGGTCCCTTCGCGGGGGCAAGCACGTGGTGACGGCCAACAAGGCGCTGATGGCGCACTTCGGGGCGGAGCTTTTCGGACTGGCCCGCGCGAGCGGCGTGTGCATCGCCCTGGAGGCCAGTTGCGCCGGCGGCGTCCCGATCTTGCGGGCCCTTTGCGGGGGCCTGCTGGCCAACCGGATTGACGCGCTTTACGGCATCGTCAACGGCACGTGCAACCACATCCTGACGGCCATGACGCAGCGGGGCCTCAGCTACGCCCGTGCCCTTGCCGAAGCCCAGCAGGACGGGCTGGCGGAGGCCGAGCCCACACTCGACGTCTCCGGCACCGACTCCGCACACAAGCTGGCGATCCTGGCCTCCCTGGCGTTCGGGCGTCGGATCGACTTCGGCGCGATCCCGGTGGAGGGCATCGACTCGCTTGAGTTGCGCGACATTAGTTACGGCCAGGAGTTGGGCTACGTGGTGAAGCTTCTGGCGATCGCGCAGCGCGGCGAGGCGGGCATCAGCCTGCGGGTGCGCCCGGTGTTCATCGCGAAGGATCATCCCCTGTCATGGGTGTCTGGCGCGTTCAACGCGATCAGCGTATACGGGCACGCGACGGGCCCCACGATGTATTACGGCCAAGGCGCCGGCATGATGCCCACGGGCAGCGCTGTGGTCTCTGATCTCATGGAGCTCGCGAGGAATATCGTCAACGGGACCACCCGAAGGGTCCCTCCAATGGGATATTGTGAGGCGGAGCGAATGCCCGTTTCGATAATGCCCATGAAAGAAATCATAACTCAATACTACTTCAGATTCACCGCCCTGGACAGGCCCGGTGTTCTCTCCAAAATATCCGGCGTGTTGGGCGAGCATAACATAAGTATAGCCTCGGTCATTCAAAAGGGCAGAGAGCTTAAGGGAGGCGCCGTCCCGGTGGTCATGATGACCCACGAGGCCAAAGAAGAAGATGTCAGAAAAGCGCTCGAAGAGATAGACAAACTCGATGTAGTCAAGGACAGGACCGTTTTCATCAGGGTAGAAGACAGAGCCTTGAGAGGTTGAATCATGATTT
>CAYYCI010000762.1:0-1920 GCA_964470215.1 uncultured Planctomycetota bacterium | reverse complement strand
AGTTCGACCACGCCGAGGACCGACGGCCCGCGTATCGGTTCGATGTGCGCTGCCGCTGCGCGCTCGGCGCGCACCAAGGGGGGCAGATGGCCTCCGCGCAGCGCTTCGGCGAAAAGGGCCGGGCCGACCTCCTCGAAATAGCCCTTGAAGACCGTGTCGGCCCCGAGTCGTTGCGCGGTCTCTGGCCGCCGAGCGAGTTGCCAGGCGCCCGCCCCGCCGACGACCACCGCGAAGGGCCACTTCTCTTTGGCCCCCTTCAGTTGTTCGAATAGGCGACGGGTCCACCGCGCGGTGTAGAGCTCGCCGTCCCAGAAACTCGAGGTGGTCGTGTTGCTCATGCCCTGGCCCAGGGGGTCGCTGGAGGTTACCCCGACGACTTTGACCCACGGGCCAAGGAGCGCGGGGAGGGCCTCCGGCGTCGTGCAGACGACATCGTCGGGGTGCAGCCCGGCCCGCTCGACGAGCGCCGCTTCCACTCGCCGAATGCCCAGGGGAGCGACCCTGGCACGACCCGCCGAATCGGTCGCCACTGTCGGGGCGAGAACGCGCTGCATGAGCCACGAGGGCACCTTCGTGGTCTGCATCGTGGCGAAGATGCCCTCGAAGAGAATGTCGTAGCGCGCGCTGAGGGTCCTTTCGGCAACCAGGACGACCGCGGGCCGCAGGGGGGTGGTCATGGCGTTTCCTTACGAGAGGCCGATGCGGCCTTCAGCCTGGCCTGGATTTCCTCGACCGACAACGACTGGATCACCTCGGCTGGGATTCCGAGCAGTTTCTGAAGTTGCTCGGTCATGCAGGCGCAGACTTTCGGGGCATCTTGCCCTGCGGGTGCGAAGCGCCCGCGCCGGGCGCGGCTGCGCTGGCGGAGCGCCGAATAGATGTCCCCGCCGCAGAGCATCGAGGCTTTCACCCGAAGGTTCTCCCTTGCGAGGTCTTCCTCGGTGACCTCGGCGCCATTGATGGGGCTCTCGGCCACCTTGGGGAACATGATGGCCACCTGCGGGCAGATGCGGGCGCACGCCGGGCAATTGGTCTTGCAGTTAGCCGGGTTCTCGACCACGACCTTGCCGTCGCGTATGGCATAGACGCCGAAGAGGCAAAAGTTAGCGCATTGCTGACAGCCTCGACACCGCGAGCGATCGATCACCGGGAACCACGGGACCCAGTCGTCGGGGGCAGGTTGCAGTTCTTGCTCGAGTTCGGCTGGGTCTCGCGCGGGAGCGGTGCCTTCGGCCGGCAGGGCGCGCAAGATGGCGTCGAGGGGGTCGGTGCGCAGGTTCAGGATCGTGGCGTCGTCGGGCAGCGGGGCTTCCGCCATCTCGAACAGGCAGCGCACTGCGCGGGGGTAGCACGCGATGATGGTGGGGGAGGGCGCTCGCGCGAAGGACTTCAGGAATGGGTCACGGCGCGCCGCCAGCCCGCAGAGGTCGGGGACCGCCTGGAACTCCAGCCCGCGCTCGCAAAGTGTCGCGAGCACTCCGCGTCGGACATCATCGGGCGCGACGCCTGCGTGGGAACAGTGGCAGTAGAGAATCATGGCTCCCTCCGGAAAGGCGCACAGGCTAGAAAGCCTGTGCCACCATTGCTTGTTGAATCACAGGCTAGAAAGCCTGTGCCACCATTGCTTGCTGAATCACAGGCTGGAAAGCCTGTGCCACCATTGCTTCTTGAATCACAGGCGGGAAAGCCCGGGACTATGAAGGAAACCCGGGCGTGGTCTTGAAGGAGGCCGGCGCTGTGGGCTTTGGCACGCTTTTGTGCACCGTGGGTTCCTGATGCAGGCGAGAAGGAAAAGAATGCTTTGCCGAAAGGACGCAAGGCGCTCGGCGTGCGGGGCTTCGGAACGACGGATCGGAGTTGGCAGGCAGCCAAGGCATTCTTTTCCTTCTCGCCTGACAATTGTTTGCGGTGCAAAAAGCG
>CAYYCI010000761.1:0-1924 GCA_964470215.1 uncultured Planctomycetota bacterium | reverse complement strand
GGGTTCTGTGCCTGCCACTGGTCCACGCCGTCGCGATCGAACCAAATGCGATGATTGGCCCATTGGTTTGGAGGGGATGCCGGCAGGTTGTAGGCTCCCTCACCCATGCCCCCGCCGCGCTGGAGGATGAGTTTGTCGTCTATGTCCTGGGTTGGCTTGCCGGGAGGGTCCGGGTCGAAGGTGTCGGCAGTCCAGTCATAATCGGTGGCGAGCCACACGCCCGCGCCCCCCTCCATCCACGTGGGGTTGAAGTCCCCGTAGCCGGCTGCCCTGACGCCGAGCTCCGACCAGGCGTGTGCTCCGGCGTCGTCCACCATGCCGGTGAGGTCAACGGTGAAACTGATGGTCAGCGGGCACAGCGTCAGGTCCCACTTCTCGGGGAAATGGCCGCATTGAAAGCCGCCCGAGAGCGTGACTTCCGGGTAGATCACGGTCATGGCCGACGATAGCCCGCAGATTGACAGTGTAATCGCTACCGCCAGCGAGAACCGTGGTTCGACCAGGCGATTCATGATCTCGCACCTCCCAAACAGTCAGCTTGCAGGCCACTGCCGCACGCGGCGCCCAACAGCGTGTGCTTTCTCCGGCGCGGCTCAGCCCATGAGATTCGGTTTCCTGGGGGTTCCGGGGGTAGTTGGCAGGTTGGGCGTCTCAGCCCTTCGATGGCCTCCCAATCGGTGCCCCCTCGTTGTCTTCCTCCCGTTGGTTCGTCACCTCCTCTCGGGGATCATCTCGTGGTCTGGCGACCGCGCTTGCGGCGCTTGATTGCCAGGGCGGCGGTGGCTATCCCAAAGAGCGCAAGCGACCCCGGCTCGGGGATGAGGACTGCGTGGCCGACGGCGTAGGTGCCGCTTTGGCTTTTGCCGGTGAACCACATGTCGGTGCCGATGACAACCGGGGTGTAGGTTCGCTTGGCGCGCCAGTCGAGGCCGTCGTCCTTGTGGAAGATGGGGTTACCGACGTGTCGCGTCCAGGCGATGCCGTCGTTGGACGATGCGTAGCCGATGCCGTGGTCCATTCGGCCGTCGCCCCCGCTGTACCACATGTGATAGGTGTCGTCGTCGGCCTTGACGACGGTGCAGCGGCTCACGTAGGTCGTGTCCCAGTCACCCGGGACGCCGGAGCCCGTGAGAACGGGGATGCCGCCGTTGTAGCCCTCCCAGTGGCGGCCGTCGCTCGAGACGGCGAGGCCGATTGACTCGGTTCCCCCGCTCGTGCCGTCGTAGTACATGACGAACTTGTTTTGCCACACGGAGTCCTCGTCAACCGGGGACACGATAATGTCGGAGCCGCTGGGGTTGAAGAGAATGTCGCACGGGCCGTAGGAGCCGCGGTTCCAGTTGCTGCTCTTCCTGTTGTCAACGACCGTGTAGCCCTCCTGGGTGATGGGCTGGTCGTTGTACCAGGTGACCCCGTCGGGGCTTTCCGCGTAGCGAATCGCATTGATGGAATAGATCTCACCGCTGCGCCAGTACCATATGCGGTATCGCATGTTGGACCCCGACGGGTTGTTGCCGGTGTTGCACCCTGTGAACGGGCCGAACTTCTTGACTAGGACGTGATGTGGGCTCGTGAGGCCGCTGGCGGTGCCGGCCGTGGTCCAGTTGACCCCGTCGGTGGACGTCGCATATTGGATGCCCCCGGAGGCGGTGGACCACATCTCATATGTGCCGCCGTCCAGGACGATCGTGGGGTAGTATGCCTTGCCGGGTGAATAGACCGGGTTGGCGGCATCCTCGACCCACATGACCATGGCCTGCGCGGTCGGAACCGACGCGCATAACAGCCCCATCAGGATCGCAACCAAGACAGTCGTATGCACTCTCCGCATTTTTTCCTCCTTTCCAGATTCGCGCAGGTGATCGCAGGTCGTCTTATCGTGGCCTTTGGTCCTCGCCCCCTTTCTGCATCCGCCATTCGACGA
>CAYYCI010000760.1:0-1928 GCA_964470215.1 uncultured Planctomycetota bacterium | reverse complement strand
TTCTGCTGGCGACGGATGATCTCCTCTGCCAGGCGGCGCCGCACTTTCCGCGCCTCGAGCATGCCAACCAGTTTTCCCTCTCCCGTCCCATCCACCACGGGAAGGAACTCGAGGTCGCGGTCGCGCATCTTCGCCAGGGCCTCCGAGAGGCGCTCCCGGGGCGTCGTGGTCTCGACCGGGGGACTCATCAGGTCGTAGGCCACCAGCATCTCGCCCAGGCGTTCCTCGAGGAAACTCTGGCGCAGCCCCTCCAGGGTGATGACCCCCAGGAGCCGGCCGTCCTTGTCGGTCACGGCATAGGCCGTCGCGTCGCTCTGGGCGACGGTCCGCAGGACCGCGCGCAGCGGCATGTCGGAGCGGAGGCTCGGGACCGAGCGGTCCGTCAGGTCGCCGACCGAGTGGGTCTCGATGAGGTCTTCCTCGGTGACGTTCAGGCCGACCTCGCCGGCGCGCTTGACCGCCAGCTTGACGCAAGGCGGCCCGATGATCTGGACGAGGAAGGTCGTGGCCGTGACGACCCCGACGATGGCCAGGCCCATGTCCATGCCGGCCGCCTGGCACCCGGCGAATCGGTCGCTGGCCAGGATCGCCAGCCCCACGGCCACGCCGGCCTGGCTGAAGAGGCACAGGCCGAGGTACCGCCGCACTGCGGCCGGGGCGTTGCCCCAGCGCGCGCCGAGCGCCGCGCCGACCATCTTCCCGGCTGTCCGCCCCACGACGTAAACCCCCGCCGCCGCCCACATCCAGTTCGCCATGCCCTTCAGGTGGAGCCTCGCCCCGACGAGGACGAAAAACAGGACATAGATGGGGGTGGCCACGCCCCTGACGAGGTCGAAGGCTCGCTTGCTGCGCCTGGGCGCGAGGTTCGCCAAGGTTACCCCGAGGCTCATCGTCGCAAGGATCAGGTCAACATCCAGCGAACGCGCGAGGCCGATTGCCACGGCCAGCGAGCCAATGACGAAAGGCAAGTTCTTCTCGCGGTCGCGGGTCAGGCGCAGCACGAGGTTCAGCAGCAGCGCCGCAACGCAGCCGAGCGCCACCGCGCCGCCCAGTTCGTAACCCGCGCGGCCCAGCGTCCTCCACAGCCCGCCGCCACCCCGGCCCAGCAACACGTCGGCCACGCTGGCCGACACCCCGTAGAGCACCAGCCCCAGCCCGTCGTCCAGCGCCACGATTGCGAAAACCGTGGTAGTGAGGATGCCGCGCGTCTTGTACTCCCAGAGGACGTCCACGGTGGCCGCGGGGGCCGTCGCTGCCGAGATCGCGCCCAGCACAATCCCGAGCGCGACCGACAAAGCCACCTCGCCCGTCAAGGCGAACATGAACCCCGAGGTCAACAGCGTCACACAAAGAAATGCTCCCAGACCCTCCGAGAGGAGGATCGCCAGGAAACTCTTCCCGTGCCTCTTGAAGACCTCGGCGCGCAGTTCGCCCCCCACCATGAAACCGATCACCCCGAGGGCGAAAAAACTGAAAGGCGCCAGGCGACCGATCGAATCCGCGTCCAACAACCCCAAGCCCGAACGCCCGATGAGCATCCCGATGACGATGTAGCCAACGACCTGGGGAATTCGCAGTTTCTGGAATACCCCCGCCCCGACCGTCCCGAAGAAGACCGCCAGCCCGATCACCAACAGGGCGGGCAGATGGGACGGCTGGCCCGATTCGACAATCCCGATGACCATTCCTCTTTGTCCAAGATGCCTTTGAACAACGGGAACCAAACGACGGGCGAAGGAGTTGCCCGGATTATACCCGGCCGCGCCACGACCGTCCAATCCCCACCGTGCTGTCCACAATGCCGGTGGCACACTTGTGAGCAAACGCCTACGGGCGGTGCGCCAGGGCATATGGGCTTTGGCACGCTTTTGTCCACCGTGGGTTCCCAATGCAGGCGAGAAGGAAAAGAATGCTTTGCCGAAAGGACG
>CAYYCI010000759.1:0-1929 GCA_964470215.1 uncultured Planctomycetota bacterium | reverse complement strand
AGATCGACAACGAGGCGAAAGCCTACGCCTACTTCGGCATCGAAAACTGGGGCGGGGTCCCGGCCAACGTCCAGCTCACCGGCAACCCCTACGAGCCGAAGACCATCGAGGAGACCGACGACTACATCATCACCCGCGACGGCGTGGGCACTGTGGCGAAACAAAACAAAGGCCGCGACAGGACCATCCCCCACTACATCGAATACGGCTTGAAGAGCCGCGAGGACTGGGAGCGTTTCAAGGCCCATCTCAAACCGACCCTCGAGGGGCGCATCAATCCCAGGTTCTACGAGAATATACCTCGCTATCGCACCCGGGGCTACCCGCTCTCGGCGCCGATCGGCTCGATGATCGGGATTCCCCGCAACTGGCTCGGCTTCGAGCGATGCGCCACGCTCGCCTACGACGACCCCGACCTGCTCGACGAGATCGTCGAAACCCTCTGCCAATGCGTGGTCGTCGTCCTCGAGGAGATATGCCAGTACGTCGAGTTCGACTTCGGCGCGGGCTGGGAAGATATCTGCTTCAATAGCGGCCCGATCGTCTCCCCCTGGATATTCGACAAGTTCATCGTCCCCCGCTACGCGCGGATCACCGACGTTTTGCGAAGGCACGGCTGCGACATCGCCTGGACCGACTGCGACGGGAACGTCTGTCCCATCCTCGACCAATTCCTCCGCGGCGGCATCAACTGCATGTTCCCCGTCGAGGTCAACGCGGGGTCCGACCCGGTGAAAATCCGCGACACTTGCGGCGAGGCGATGCGCATGGTGGGCGGGGTGGACAAGATGAGGCTCCAAGAGGGTCCGGCAGCCATCGAGGCCGAGTTGGCCAGGCTCCTGCCGATCGTCGAACAAGGCGGCTTCATCCCCACCGTGGACCACCGCGTGCCCGCCAGCGTGTCGCTGGAGAACTACAAGTTCTACCTCAAGACCAAGCGCCAGATGTTCCGCGCGGGCTACCGCGAGCCGCAGTATGCCGAGTGAGCCCCGCCGAGCCACGCCATGAACCAAACCGCCACAGGCCATCCGCGCACCCAGGGCATCCGCCTGGGGCGTGGCCACGCGATGGTCTTCGCGTGCGCGCTCCTGTGGAGCCTCGGCGGG
The DNA here is from genome assembly GCA_964470215.1 of uncultured Planctomycetota bacterium. GTDB lineage: Bacteria > Planctomycetota > PUPC01 > DSUN01 > DSUN01 > CAYYCI01. The sequence continues at coordinate 823 of CAYYCI010000759.1, read as the reverse complement.
GTCTTCGTCAAGGAGATGCGCCAGGGCTACGGAGCGGACCCCCGCGCCATCGCCTGCCTGCGCGCGCTGGTGGCCGGCCTGGCGCTCAGTTGGGCACTCGGCGGCCTGCGCGGGGCGCCCCGCTGGCGCACCATCGCTTCCGCACCAGCCTACGCCATGGTCGTCCACGGCTTCGTCGTGGCCACGGCGTGGACATCCGCCGCCAACGCCGTTTTCCTTCAATATGCCTATCCCCTCTTCGTCGCCATCGTGGCCGTGGGTTTCATGGGCGAGCGGTTCGGGTGGCGGACCGCCGTGGCCTTGACGGTGGGGATGGGCGGGGTGGCCACGATCCTCGGCGGCTCGTGGTCGCCAGAGGACAAGGCGGGACTGGTCTGGGGCCTGACGAGTTCGCTCGCCTTCGCCGCCTTCGCGCTGCTCCAGCGCTCGATGCGCTCGGGCAACCCGGTGGGCCTGGCCAGTTTCTACAACCTCGTGGCTGCGGCCATCGCCCTGCCTTTCGCCTGGCGGGTGCTGGCGATGCCGCCCGGGGCGTGGGCCATCGTGGTCGCCATGGGGGTTCTCCAACTCGGCTTGCCCTACGTCCTTTTCATCGAGGGCTTGCGAAGGGTGCCGGCGACCGATGCCGCGCTCATCACCCTCCTCGAGCCGGTGCTCAACCCTGTGTGGGTGTGGCTTTGGCTGGGCGAGAAGCCGGCAGGGACGACCCTGATTGGCGGCGGGATGATCCTGACGGGGCTAGTCGTCAGATTCCTCGCCCTGCCCCGTGCCCCTTCCGGCTCCAACACCGACCAGAAGACCTGGAAGCCAACCCCGCCCCCCA
>CAYYCI010000758.1:0-1933 GCA_964470215.1 uncultured Planctomycetota bacterium | reverse complement strand
GCCTGAGCCGCGCTCGGCTCGACGAAATGGTCATGCTCTGCGACGACCTGACCGCGGAGCTCATCTGCGACGGGGTCCACGTGCATCCCATCATGATGCGGCTGGCGGTCAAGGCAAAGGGCCTGGAGAGGATGTCGCTGGTGACCGACTCGAACTGGACGGCCGGTCTGCCCGAGGGGCGCTATGTTCTCGAGGACGGAGTGGAGGTCTATTCGCGGCCTGACGATGTGGTTCGCGACGTCGAGGGCGGCCGCATCTTCGGCTCGAACCTGACCATGGACCGCGCCGTCCGCAACGCCTGCCGCCTGATGAAACTCTCCCTGAGGGAAGCCGTCCAGATGGCAACCCTCAACCCCGCGCGGGTCGTTGGCGTTGCCAGCCGGGTGGGTAGCCTCGAGGTCGGCAAGGAAGCGAACCTCGTGGCCTTCGACGAACAGGTCAACATCCGCCTCACTTGCGTCCGCGGCGTGGTGGTCTACGACCCCGACGGCCTGTGTCCCCCCTGCGTCCACCGCCAACTCGTAGCGGAGTGAAGAAGGACACGGACCAACACGGACAGACACGGAGCGGCGCGGACGAACGCGCCCCCAGGCGCGTCATTTGGCCATGAGTTTTTCGATTGCGGCGATGAGCGCGGCCTTGTTAGCGCGGGGGTCGTAGCGGGGCGGGGGCTGGCGCTGGTTGAGCGCCACGGAGCGCTCGAGGCCGGCGAGCAGTTTGCGCGCGGCCTCGACCTCCGGGCCGCGGCGTCGGGTGGCCTGGAGAGCCTTCCAGAGGGTGTTGTAGAGATAGAAGTCGTCGGCGCCCTCGCGGCAACGCTCGAAGTGGATGGTCGGGTAAATGGCGTTGCGGCCGTAGCAGACCATGGCCGTGTCGGGCTCGCGGCCGTCGAGGTCGAAGAACTGGTAGCCGTGTAGAATGTTCAGGTGCCACTGCCATCGGGCCTTCACTCCCTTTCGGAACTCGCTCCACTGGTAGAGCCCGAAGGTATAGCGCTTGCGGCCCTGGTTGTAGATGTGGATTTCCTTGCCTAGTCGCTTGGCTTCGGCCATGACGCTCTCGTCGTGGAGGTTGAGGCTGGAGATGTCGAGTGCCTTGAAGAAGCGCTGGTGCCAGTGGAGCATGTCGTTTGGGTTGGCGGGTCGGGAGCGGAAGTGGACGCTGTATGAGCCGCTGGTGCGGACGGTCTTGGGGAAGGCGGCGGAGACTCTGGCCATCATCTTCATGAAGGCCAGTTCGCGCTCGGCCACGTCGCGGACGCGCGTCTCGTCACACATCGCGTAATAGATGGTCGGCCAGTTGTTCGCCCGGGCGTGGGCGTCCAGCGCTTTCCACGCTCGCATGAGGGCCTCTTCGTAGGACAGGCCGCTCTGGCGTTCGACCTTCTCGCCCGTTCTGCCCTTCTGGTAGCGGTCGTGGAGGCCTCGGAAGCGCAGGCCGCCGTAGCCGCCGATGGCCCTGGTGAAACCGTGCTTGCGCAGCAGGGCGAAGAAGCGGTCGCAGTCGCCGAAATCAATGATCGGCCGCCCGTCCTTCCAGCCGACGAGTGTCCAACTCGGCCCGCCACACACCGCGTTCATCCCGTAGTCGCGCAGCATCTCGAGGGTCTGGTCGAGCACGCTCCACCGCTTCTCATCAGGCACCAGGCTCGGGGGCATGAGGCCGAAGAAGCCCATCAGGAAATCCGTCTCGCGGTCCAGAGCCACCGGGGACACTCTCACTCTGACGGGTATCTTCAGGGTCGAGACGGAGAGTTGGCCGAGGTAGTCGCCTGGCGGGGCATTTGGAGGAATCCGGACCTTCAGGATCACCTCGCGAGTGACGCCCTCGGTCATAGGAAGGCTGGCAGCGGGTCGGAGAGTGTGGGGCCTGATGCGGTAGGCGATCTGGCCGAAGCCGCGGCTGGTGTTGTACCACACGCGGAAGACCCGCG
>CAYYCI010000757.1:0-1935 GCA_964470215.1 uncultured Planctomycetota bacterium | reverse complement strand
CCTTGCGGTGCCGGGGCGGCAGCCTGGGGCGGCGGGGCCGGCATCTCGGCGGCCCGTTCGGGCTCCGCCGCGGCGCTCTCCGCAGCGATCATGCCCTGTTCCACCGCCTCGACCAGGGACGAGAGGACGACCCTGACGGAGCGGATCGAGTCGTCGTTACACGGGATGCAGATGGCGATGTCCTTGGGGTCGCAGTCGGTGTCGAGCATGGCGACCACGGGGATGTCGAGTTTGATGGCTTCCTGGACCGCGATCTTGTCGCGGCGCGGGTCAATGACGACGAGGGCGGCGGGAAGGCGGTCGAGGTTTCGCACGCCCTGGAGGTTTCGCAGGATTTTGCGCTTCTCGCGCTGGAGGGCCGAGATCATCTTCTTGCTGTAGTTGTTGATGGCGCCTGTTTCCTCGAGCGCTTCGAGTTCTTCGAGGCGACGGAGGCTGCGGCGGACCGTCTGGAAGTTGGTGAGCATGCCGCCAAGCCAGCGGTCGGCGACGTAGGGGATGCCTCTCGGCGCGACCAGTTCCTGCACGGCGCCAGCGGCCGCCCGCTTGGTGCCCACAAACAAAATAGGCTCCCTGGCGCTGGCAAGTTCGTAGAGAAATCGCCTGGCCTTGACCAGCCCGCGCAAGGTCTGCCGCAGGTCTATTATGTGGATGCCCTTGCGCTTGCCGTAGATGTAGGGAGCCATCCGGGGGTTCCAGCGGCTCGTCCGGTGGCCGTAGTGCACCCCCGCCTCGAGGAATTCCTTGATTGATAGGGTTGCCAATACCAATCTCCAACGAAACGACCAAAGTCGCGGGGCCACGTCTTCCCCCGCGATTCTACCTTGACGATTATTATAAGCACCCGCCGAAACCGGTCAACCCGTCCTCCCACTCGGCCACCCGGAACGAACAGCGCAGCGGCCAAACCCTTACTGGTGGCACGGGCTTTCCAGCCTGTGTAACGGGCAGTGTCCGCCCTTCGGCGAGAGAGCCTGCCCCGCTCAACCCCCGCGCCAGAGTTGTCGCCTCCGTGGGGTGTCTGCTATAGTCGGAAAGGCCGAGACCCGGGAAGCCACTCGACCAAGGAGGCCCGCTGAGGATGGGCGCCACGAGAATCGTTCGCGCCGCTTTGATCGCTGCGGCGCTGTGTTCGGCATCCCGCGCCGCCGACTGGCCGACCTATCGCCACGACAACCAGCGCACCGGTGCCACTCCCGAACGCCTCGACGCCACGAAACTGCGCCAGCAGTGGCTGTGGCGTTCCACCCATCCACCCCGCCCCGCCTGGGCCGGACCCGCCAAGTGGGATGCCTACCACAACATCCGCAACCTCCGCTCGATGAGGAACTATGATCCCGTCTTCCATCTCATAGCGGTCGGCGACGCGCTCTACTTCGGCTCCTCGGCCGACGACGCGGTCCGGTGCCTGGACGCGCGGACGGGCGCCATGCGTTGGCTCTTCCACGCCGACGGCCCGGTTCGCCTCCCGCCGACGTTCGCCGATGGCAAACTCTACTTCGGCTCGGACGACGGCACCGCCTACTGCGTCCGCGCCTCCGATGGGCGCCTCCTCTGGACCTTCTCCCCCTCGCCGCGAACGCGCCTCCTGCTCAATAACGGTCGCCTCGTCTCCTACTGGCCGATCCGGACCGGGGTGGCGGTGGACCGCGGGACAGCCTACTTCGCGGCCGCGCTCTTGCCGTGGCGGCCGAGTTACCTGTGTGCGGTGGACGCCACCACCGGCAAGCCCGAGGGACCTGGTCGCTATGTCGTCCGCCACGACGGCCTGACGCCCGAGGGACCGTTGCTCCTGTCGTCGGCCTGCATAATCTCCCCCCAGGGGCGGGTGCCGCCGCTGGTCTTCCAGCGCGCGAACGGCCAGCGCATCGGCGGGTTCAAAGGCGGTGGAGGGTCCATGGTCGTGCTGGCGGGCGACCAGGTACTCCATGGTCC
>CAYYCI010000756.1:0-1938 GCA_964470215.1 uncultured Planctomycetota bacterium | reverse complement strand
TCGGCGAAGGCGGCGGTGTCGGCCGCTCGCGCCCGCGCCACCAGGTCCTCGTCGCCGAGCCCTTCGTAGCCGACGCCCATGCACCTTTCCTATTAGAATAGACGACCACGCGGCCCGGCTATTCACCAGGCGATTATAGCCCCGCCCGGTAGGCCGAGCAACGCGAGCAGAACGCCGCGCGCGGAGATTTTGCCCGCGTCCCAGACAAGCCGGCTCCTTTCCCAACCGGCAACTTGCCATGTTTCTTCGATTTGGCCATTCTATCAACGCGCCGTACGACGGTTCAATGGCCTCCGCAGGGTTTTTCCGGGAGCCTGGAGGAGAGGAGACAAGCCGTGGCCGCGAAGTACGTCCTGATCGGCGCGGGGAGCGTCTCGTTCACCCGTGGCCTCGTGGCCGACATCATCCGCACGGGCAAGGAGGTTGACCTGGGGCTGGTGGATGTGAGCGGCGAGGCCCTGGAGGTGGCCGAGCGACTGGTGGCGAAGATGGTCGCCGCCAGGGGCGCCCCGATCCGCATTAGCGCCTCGACGGAACGACGCGACATCCTCCCCGAGGCCGACGCCGTGATCTGCACGGTGGGCGTGGGCGGACGGCGCGGCTGGGCAAGCGACATCGCCGTCCCGCGCGAGCACGGCATCTTCCAACCCATCGGCGACACGACCATGCCCGGCGGCCTGTCGAGGGCGCTGCGGATGATTCCTGCGATGGTCGCGATCGCCCGCGACGTGCTCGACCTGTGCCCGGAGGCCCTGTTCTTCAACTACGGCAACCCGATGACGGCGGTCTGCCGCGCCATCAGGAAGGCGACCGGGGCAAATGTCGTGGGCCTCTGCCACGGGGTAAAAACCACTGCGCAGTACCTCGCCCGGTTCATCGGCGTGCCCTTCGAGGAGATTTCCTACACCGCGGTTGGAATCAACCACCTGACCTGGTTCCTGGAGTTGCGTCATCGGGGACGAGATGCCTGGCCCTTGGTTTGCGCGGAGTTGGCTCGCCGCCTCGAGACGACCCCGGATAACCTCCTCGAGGCCTTCGCGGCGTTGGGCGACACGCCGGAGTTGAAGAAACGGCTCGACCAGCCGTTCTCCTGGCACGCATTCGCCATCTATGGGGCTTTCCCCGCGGTGCTCGACTGCCACGCCTATGAGTTTTTCCCGCAATTCGCCCGCGAGCGGCGGTGGTACGGCGAGACGCTGTGGGTGGACGCGGCCGAGGCGGAAGCGAGGGTCAGAGGGGGTGACCGTGCGTGGGAGGAGATGCGGCGGGTGGCCTTCGGCCAGGAGCCTGTGCCCGAGAGTTACTTTGGCTCGAGCGCTGGCGAACACGAGGAGGTGATCAGCATCATCGAGAGCGTCGAGACCGACGCGCGCCGCGTCTATTCGGCGAACCTGCCAAATCGCGGCCAGGTGCCGAACCTGCCAGCGGAGGCGATCCTCGAGGGGCCGGCAATTGCCGATGCCGGGGGCCTTCGGCCAATCGTGGTGGGCGAGCTTCCCAGCGGGATTGCCGCCATTCTCGCCAGCCGCATCGCGGTCTTCGAGACGGTCGTGGACGCGGCCCTCAGCGGGGACAAGAGGCTTTTCGTCCAGGCGCTCGTCGCCGAGGGGTCGGTGAGGTCGCTGGCCGGCGCGCAACGCCTGGCCGATGACCTCCTGGCCGCTCATGCAGAACACCTGCCGCAGTTCCAGTGATGGAATTCGGGGGCGCGTTCGCCAGGCGAGAAAAAACCACAGGGGGATCGCAGAAACGCCGGCGTCGCCGGGCGCGCCCTCCGATTCTACGTAATGCCCTTCCCCTGCTGTCCTGGAACAAGGAGCGGACTGGAGGGTCTGAGACTATCAACGGAGCCAGGAGGTCAGCGCGCGAGGGACCGGGGCGGGAGCGGCTCGAAGGGGCAGTAGGCGCAGGCCCCCGTGCCTGCCCCATCCGCGGATG
>CAYYCI010000755.1:0-1942 GCA_964470215.1 uncultured Planctomycetota bacterium | reverse complement strand
ACGGCCGAGCGTCCTCTGGATGTCCCGCAGCGTGAAGTACGCGCGGTGCTGGTCCGGGAACGTGCCGTAGTCGATGACGTACCCGGTGAAGTCGTCCTCCCAGGCGACCACGGCGTGGAAGAGCGCCTTGGCCTGGACGTCGATAAACCCACATTATTCAGCCCCGTGGCAACGCGGTGACACCATGCACCCCTTTCAGGGGTTTGAAAGAGGGTAGGAAAGGCCCTTGACCCAAGGAAGGGGGGTGCACCCGATGGGTGAAGCACACGGATGGCTCTTCGAACCCACCTTTAACCGCGCCATCAAGATTCGTCAGGCGGATTTCCGCATCACCTCCGATGCCGGGGCGCTGCTGTTGCGCGAGATCGACCACCGCCTCGGGCTGACGGCCGACCTGGCCGACGCCCTCGTCGATCCCCGAAACCCGGACAGCGTTCGCTACACCCAGGTGGAACTGCTGCGTCAGCACCTCTACGCGACCGCCCTGGGCCACGTCCACCAGGACGACCAGGACGTCCTCGCTCACGACGTGGCCATGAAACTCGCCGTCTGGGACCGGCCGGGAAAGAAGGTCGTCGAGGAGCGTCTGGCCAGTCAGCCGACCGACTGGCGGCTGGTCGAGACCCTGGCGAGCCGCTCCACCAACCGCGAGGCGTTGCGCCGCGCTTTGGCCGAGTGGGTCCGCCGACACCAGCGCGCCGATGGGAAGGGCCGGGCCGTCCGGCGCGGCACCATCGACATCGATCCGTTCCCCCTCGAGGTCCACGGCCGGCAGGAAGGCGCGGCCCACCACGGCTTCTACCGGCGGAAGATGTACTACCCCCTGGTGGCCAGTTTCAGCGCCGAGGGCACTTACGAATCGTCGCGCCTGGGCGAGGGGTTCGTCCACGCCATCCTGCGCCGCGGCACAGCGAGCGGGGCCGAGGGTGCGGCGCGCTTCCTCCGCGCCGCCATCGCCAGGTGCCGACCGCTGGCCAACCACCTCGACGTGCGCATCGACGCGGGGCTGACCGTGGGGAGCGTGCTCGATGCCATCGACGACGAGGCGGTCCGGTTCGTGGGGCGTCTGAAGGCCAATCCCCGCCTGGAGGCCCTCGCCGCGCCGTTTCTGAGGCGCCCGCCCGGTCGGCCGACGAAGGACGGCGAGGAGTTTGCCATCGACCTCGGCGACTACCAGGCCCAATCGTGGACCCGGCCGTATCGCGTCGTCCTCGTCGTCATCGATCTGCCGGACCCGACGACGGGCCAGCGTGCGCTGTTCCCCCACACGTTCTTCCTGGTGACCAACTGGCCGCGCGAGCAGCGAACGGCGTGGGACCTCGTCGAACACTACCGCCGTCGGGGGACGTTCGAGGATCGCCTCAGCGAGTTCAACGCCTGTGTGGGCGGGAGCCTCTCGCAACGGTCCTTCCTGGCGAACGAGGCGACGCTGCTGTTGAAATTGCTGGCCTTCAACCTGGCGGGGATGGTGCGCGGGGAGTTGGAGGCCGAGTCGGAGAACGGCTGGGACTTGAAGCGGGTGCAGCAGACGGTCTTGAAGGTGGGGGCCCGGGTCGTCACGCACAGCGGTCGGCTGCTGGTGAAGGTGGCGGCGGCCGCCGGGGTGTTGTGGGATCGGGTGTTGGGGCGCCTCCGGCGCTGGTGGCGCGACCCGGCCTGGGGTCGGCGCCGGCCGCGGCCGCGCCGGTGGGTCCCACCGCCTGCTCACGCCCATCTGTCCCTTGTCCTGCGCGAATGACACCTGCACAATCCGGCTGTCCTGGCACCTGCCGCATCACTGGGGGAAAGGGGGCCGTGTACCCCGACAACGTCATGCGCCCGCCCCCGGTCCCCCTTCGCCGTCATTGACTACCGGTCTGTCCTCCATTACCCTCTCCCCGCTGGGGCGATGAATAATGCCGGATTGCATCTTACGGATGGGATGGAGGAAATATCAAAAGAC